>JAKPAM010000278.1 GCA_029779435.1 Pseudomonadota bacterium
CTGATCGATCAACTGGCCAAGGGCGAGGACGTGCTGCCCGATGACGGCGGATCCATCGAGCTGACGACGCGCTTCACGGCGTGGATGATCGCCGGCCCGGCCGCGGACGATCTCGACCCCGACCGCCGGCTGCCCGAAGCCTTGGCACGGCTACCCGACGGCACGCACGTACGGCACGACTCGACCGATCACACGCTGCACTACTGGATCGAAACGATTCCCCAAGGGCGGCTCTACCTGCGCTACGACGCGTCCGAGGACGAGGCTTTCGTCTATCGGTTCGGCTTCTACCTGCTGGTGATCGGTTCGATCATCTGCGCGATCGCGGCGTTCATGTCGGTCGCGATCGCCCGGGTCCTCGTCGAGCCGTTCCGCCGGATGGCGTCGCACCTGAGCGAATGGGCCCCCGGCAACGCCCCATTGCCGATCGGGCAATCCGACGAAGAGACGATGCTGCTCGAGGCATTCGACGCCGCGCATCGCCGGCTCGATGAATCGCATGCCCGCGAACGCGAGTTCGTCGCCAACGTGCGGCACGAAGTCCGCACGCCGCTGACGGCGCTGCGCACCGATGCCGAGATGCTGCTGCTGACGCAAGCGCTCGACGACGGCGGGCGGACGCGCCTGCAGCGCATGCAAGCGACCGTCGATGCGATCGCCGCCGACATCGAATCCGTGCACAACCTGTCCAACGCGTATCTGGCCGCGCCCGAGATCGTCGACCTCAGGGCGTGCGTGGACGCGGTCTGGGCGGGGTTGCAGCACCGCAATCCGGACGGGCGGCTCGAGCTGGCCAACGAGATCGCGCGCGGCGATACGGTAAGCATCGACAGGCTCGCGCTGATGACGATCCTGCGCAACCTGCTTCGCAACGCGATCGATCATGCTTCGCCGGGCCTCGCCACGATCGTGCGGCTGGCCGACGGCCTGCGGTTGAGCGACGAAGGCCCGGGCATCACGCCCGCCGACCTGCCGCGGATCTTCGATCGACACTTCAGCCGCCATCGCATCGATACCGGCGGCCACCCGCGGGCACCGGCCAATTCGCACGGCTCGCCCGGCTGGCCCGGCTCGCCCGACGAGGCCCGCGGCCTGGGCCTGGCGATCGCCCGGCAGACCGCGCTGGCGCACGGGTGGCTGCTGGACGCCGACTCGGCGCCCGGCCGAGGCACGACGTTCACGCTGCGCTTCGGCCTCATGCCGGCCGGCGGAGCTGCGACGGAAATTCGACACCCTCCTCTGTAGCTTGCGTGCGACTGCCCCAGCACGCGCCTTCGCGCGGCAGGCAGCCGATCGACCTCCGACACCGGATCGCCGCCTCCCGGCGGTTCGCGCACGCACCATGAATCACGACGCACAGGACCCTGGCGTTCCGCCATCGGCGTTCGATGCCGGCCTGGCCACGGCCCCCCGCCCTTCCTCCGCGCCCGCTCAGGCCTCCGGTCACGTCGCCGCGCATGCCCCCGCCCCCGTCTTCGATCCGGATCGCCATCACATCCGCGCGGCACGGTGGCAGCGGGCGTGGCCGGCCATCGCGCTGATCGCATCGGCCCTGGCCCTATGGTGGCTGCCGCTGGGCCTGCGATGGCTGCATGGACCGGACGAGGGCCGGTATGCCGAGATCGCGCGCGAACTGCTGGCCAGCGGCGACTGGATCACGCCGCGCCTGAACGGCGTCCTGTATTTCGAGAAACCACCGCTGGTGTACTGGGCCGCGGCCCTGGCGTTCAAGCTCGCCGGGCTGAACGCGTTCGCGGCGCGCGCGTGGCCGGCGCTGTCGGCGCTGCTACCGCTGCCGGTGCTGTGGTGGGTCGTGCGCCGCAGCTTCGACGCGCGCACGGCGACGACATCCGTCGCCATCCTGGCATCGTCGCTATGGTGGATCGGCAATGGGCATTTCCTGAACCTGGACATGTCGCTGAGCGCGTTCATGACGATCGGGATGCTGATGACCTGGGCGGCCAACCTGCCGGATACCACCGAGCGCCAGGCCATCCTGCGCATGCGCATCGCGTGGATCGCCGTCGCGCTGGCGGTGCTCAGCAAGGGAGTGGTGGCGCTGGTGCTGCCGGGGGGAGGCCTTGCCCTGTACGTGCTGGCGACCGGCGACCGCCAGGTGCTGCGGCGACTGTCCTGGTTCGAAGGCGGGCTGATCCTGATCGCGCTGTGCGGCCCGTGGTTCCTGCTGATGGAGACGCGCAACCCCGGGTTCCTGAATTTCTTCTTCATCCATGAACACTTGCAGCGCTTCACGTCGACGATCCACCGCCGCTCGGGCCCGCTGTACTACTTCCTGCCGATCGTGATCGTCGGGGCCTTTCCGTGGACCAGCCATCTCGCGTCGCTGCGACACGTCGCATGGCGCCGGCGACCGGAGGGGTTCCAGGTCGAACGCTTCCTGACGCTGCAGGCGCTGGCGATCTTCGGCTTCTTCAGCATCTCGGGATCCAAGCTGCCGTCGTACGTGCTGCCGATGTTTCCACCGCTGGCGGTGCTGCTGGCCATCCATCTGCAATCGGTGCCGGCCGCGCGTATCGGCCGCCACCTGCTCGCGAGCACCGGAATCCTGGCAGTGCTCGTGGCCATCGCGGGCATCGTGATGACACGCGCGGAATCCACGAACCCGGTCGCCGCCGGCGGCATCGGCGGCTTCGCGATCACCGTCGCGCTCGGCCTGGCGTTGCTGGGCGCCTGCGGCGCGTGGCTGTCGCGCTGGCGCGCCGAGAGCCCCTCCGCGCACGCCGTGATCGTCGCGGCGTTGGCCGCGCTGGCCTGCGGCCAGGCGGCCATCGGCGGCTACCAGTTCATCGAGGCGAACCGATCGCCCGTCCGCTGGCTGCCGCAAGCGGCCGCCTTTCTCGATCCGGCGACGCCGATCTATTCGGTCGACACGTACGACCAGACGCTGCCGTTCTATCTTCGCCGGACCGTGACGCTGGTCGACTACGTCGATGAGTTCGATGCAGGGCTGCGGCGCGAACCATGGCGGCAACTCCCCACGCTGGCGGCGTTCGCCGATCGTTGGCGCCGCGAACCGGGCGCCGTCGCGATCCTGTCGCGCGAGTCGTACGAGGCGCTAAGGGAATCGGGCTCGCCGATGGAGGTGATCGCGGGAGACGGACGGCGCGTGCTCGTGCGCCAGCCCGGGTCGGTTCTGCCCTGACACGGCGCCGGCGCCGGCGCTGCGATTCCATACTCCGGCCGCGCGCCATGTTGCAGTGCACGGGTATCCACGGGGATGCTCCGCCATCGCGCTTGTTGGAAAATCGCATCCCCGACTTGCATCAGCGGTCGGGACCGCGCCAGAATCGTCCAAGCTCATTGCAGAACGTCATCGCGCAGGACCCGCCACCGCCCCATCGCGGCGCGCATACGCGACATGCCTCCGACGACGCCTGCCGCCAGGACGGCCCCGACCCGACAAGGAGGCCCCATGACCACTCAGCCAGTGATGGCCCTCGACGAGCCATGCATCGACCCCGACCGCGGCATCCACTCGCCTCGGACGACGAACTTCGTGACCCGGCTAGGCATCATCGCCACCCGCGTCGCCGAAAAAGCCTTGTGGATGTTCCGCCGCAGCGAAGCGCTGGGCTGGGTGCTGGCGCTCGCGCTGAACGTCAGCGCCGCCGGCTGGCTCGGGCTGGCCATCTGGACGTTCATCTTCGCGGTGTCGATCCTGCTCGAGACCGCCGCCGAGCCGATCGAAGCCGCTTGAGGCTCCGACCCGCATGAAGCGCCGGGAGCGACGCTTCTAACGCCCACGCTCCTGGTGATCCGGTTCGGCCGGATCAGGATAGCCGGGGCGCGGTCGATATCGACCCGCCCGGCCCGCGGACATCACCGGCGATTGGCCAGCAACAGGCCGACGATCAAGCCGCCGACCGCCGCCACGCCGACCGACGATAGCGGATGTTCGCTGACACGATCGCGCGAATAATCGATTCCGCGCTCGACGCCTTCACGAGCTCGCTCGGCCAGTTCGGTGCTGTGGTCCGTCAAACCCGTCACCGCATCGCGCAAACCGGTGCGCGCCGCTTTCACGCGCTTTTCGATCTCGCCGCGGATGTCGGTGCCCGAAGACGATTCCAGCAGCGTGGCGACGTCATCGAGAAAGTCATTGAACTCTTGCGTATTCAGCCGGGGGACGGATCTTCTCGACACCATGGTGCGCACTCCTTATGAATGGATGGAACAGCTCGTCGAACGATCATGGCGGCGGCGGGCGCGGGCCCGGCGTCGCGGTGGAACCAGGAAAAGGGGCCGGTGCGTCATCGCTTCGCTCGGAGGAAGCCCGCGCCGGACCATATCGTTCCGTCGGATCCGGCATGCTCGCCCCTACATCGGCGCGACGCTCGGCCCGTCGTGACCGGGCCATCTGCGCGACGACCAGGCGAATGACCGGCCAGGCGGCGATCAGCCAGCGGCCATGCCGTTGGAACAGGCGGCCAGCCAACAAGAGCGCGGCGATCCGCATCGGCCACGCACCGCCGGCGCCGCCGCCATCGGGCCCGCGAGGAGGCACGCCCTCGTCCACCAGCAGCATCAGCGTGCGCATCGTCCGGCTCTTGGGCTCGAATCCCTCGGCGAAGCCTTGCGATGACGACGCCTGGCGCGCGGCGGCGTCCGAAGCACTGGCGCCGCTCGGGCCGCCAGCGCCGCCGACGCCCGCATCGCCCCCCGGCGAAGCGCCGCCGCCCGGGCCGGGTCCGCCCGGGCCCGAGACCGTGCGCTTGAGCGCGACGCGCAATTCGCGCAGTTGCCGTTCGAGTTCGGCCGGGTCAGGCTCTTCGACGCTCGGCGGCGATCTGGAAGGCACGGAACCGGCGGTGTCGTTCGAGGACGGCGGCGTGGCGCCACGGGCTCCCGCATCCGGATGCAACGCCGCCAGTACATGGCCTGGCTGCAGATCGATGTCCCACAGTGCCGCATCCTCGGCCAACGCCCTTCGCGCGGCGGCGAACGGTGGTTCGCGGTCGGACGCGCGGCCGCTCTGCCAGACCAGCAGCGCGACCAACGCGACACCGACGCCGATCGCGAATGGCATCCACTGGCGATACGGCGAATCCCAGATCAAGACGAAGACGCCGACGTTCAGCCAGACGACGGCGAACAGCAGCAGCACGATCGCGATCGCCTTTTGCCGGCATCGATCAGCGACGCGCCGAGCTTCCTGGCGCGCCTCGACGGCCAACAATTCCGCGAAGACGTTGGCGTATGACGCCGCGATGCGCGTACCGCGCTTGATTCTTCCGATCATCCTCGATCCTTGCGGTTCAACCTCGCCACGCGATCGGCCCGATGGACGAGCGCCTGCAACGATGGTCGACGCGCGATCCAGACCCTGACCACGGTCGTGTCCCGCGCCGCACGGCGGCCGGCGACGTCTCCTTACTTAGCGCCCTTAGTATGGGCGGAACCGGCACCAGGCAATCGATCGATGCGCGCCTTCAGCGCCTGGATCCGTTGCCCGAGCGCATCGAGTTCGAGCGCACGCTCGCGCGCCAGCGATGCGAGCACGAGCAACGGCTGTTCGGCCGTCACGAACTGCAGTGTCGAATCGCCGGCGCGACGCGCGAGACGTTCGGCCTTGTTCCGCCAATCCTGCACGCCACGGCTGATGCGATGCGCGGCGACGTCGCCGACCAGATGGCTCAGGTCGTCCTCGACGTCCCAGCGCAAGTGGCGCGCGAGGTCGGACAGCGCGGTGGCCAGCGCCACGTCGCCCTCGATCCGCAAGTGCGCGGCGACCCGCTGGTCACGGTCGGCCGCGGCGATCGCGCCGAGCAGGTCCACCGAGGGCCGCAGCCACAGCGTGACGCTGGCCGGGCCCCGCACGCCGGGCGTCGCCAGCCGGCGCAGGTAACCGTCCTCGTCGATGCGCACGGCGATCGGCGGCAGGACGCGCGCCGGCAGTGCATCACCGTCGATCGCCAGCCGGATCGTCTGGCCGGCGAACGGCCGCAGCCGCTGCCGGGCCCAACCCTGCTGGCGGATCACGTGATCGAGCGCCGCCAGCGCCAAGGTCAACGGCGGCGTCGACGCGTGCGTCAGCAGCGAGCGCAACCAGCGCGCCGGTCCGTCGCCGCTCGGCGCGGCGCCCGGCCGCGCGCCGGTCTCGGGCGACACGTCGGCATCCATGGGAGAACCGGTGCGCATCGTCCGCCCCCTCCCCGGCTCAGCCCAGCGCCTGGATGCCGGCCAGGACCCACCCCGACGACCCGTCGACCGGCTTGGACAAGTTCCACACCTCGTCGAACGGCTCGGCGGCCGCCCCTTCGGTCTCGCGGATCATGCCGTGGAAACGCACGCTGGCCACGTGCTCGGCCCCGCTGCGGGTGATCCCGAGCAGCTCGGCTTCGAGCGTGACGACGTCAGTGACGTTGCGGGCGCCCTGGCGCGAGGCGATCTCGCCGGCGAGCCCGTCATACATCTCGGGCGTCGTGAACTCGCGCAACGCATCGAGGTCGGCGCGGTCATAAGCGCCCTGCAGCGTCACGTACTGCGACTTGGCCTGCCGCAGGAAGCCGTCGCGATCGAAGTCGTCAGGCACGCGCCAGGCGGCCCCGAGCGAGCCGGACTCGCGCGGCGCATGCGCCGGACGCACGACCGACGCCGGGTGCTGAGCGGGCTGCTGCCCCGGCGTATAGCCGCTGACCGAAGCCTCCTGCCCGACACCGTTGTAGGAGAACGCCGGCTGATACGGATTGGCGCGCGTGACCGGCTTGCGCGAGCGCATCAGCATTCGCACCAGCGCGATCCCGGCGACGGCGACCAGCATCAGCAGCATGAATGTCGCGAAGCCCTCGCCGAAGCCCAGGTGGCTGGCCAGCGCGGCCAGGCCCAGACCGGCGGCGATACCGGCCAACGGCGCCATCCAGCGCGAACGCGAGGCCTGAGCAGCCGCTCCGGTGGCGGCGGCGCCGGCGGCGGGCCGCACGGCCTGCGCGGGTGCCGCTTGCGCGGGCGCGGCCGGTGCGGCCTGGGAAGCGCTGGGCGGAGTGGCCTGCTGCGGCGGCGTCGCCTGCCGCTGCATCACGTTCGGGGACTGCCGGCCCATCGAGCCGCCTCCGCCCATCCGCTTGGCTTGCGCCAGTTCCCAAGGTAGCGACACGACGAGTGCCACCGCGATTGCATAGATCCAGTACCGTTTCATGCGCCCCTCACAGAAGCGATCCCACCAAAAAAGCCGTCTCGATCCCCATATGGGGACGCCTTGCCGGATTACCCGATTCGAACGCCCTCATGCAGGGCCACCGCCCCGGCAGCCAAATTGAAATACCGGACCCGCTTGAATCCGGCGTCCTCGATCATCGCCTTGAGCGTCTGCTGGTCCGGGTGCATGCGGATCGACTCGGCCAGGTAGCGGTAGCTGTCGGCGTCATCGGCGATCCGGCGCCCCATCCACGGCAGCACCGAGAACGAGTAGCGGTCGTAGATCGGTGCCAGCGGCTTCCAGATGCGCGAGAACTCGAGCACCAGCAGCTTGCCGCCCGGCTTGAGCACGCGCCGCATCTGGGCCAGCGCCCGATCCTTGTGCGTCATGTTGCGCAAGCCGAAGGCGACGGTGACCCGATCGAAATAGGCGTCGGGAAACGGCAGATACTCGGCGTCGCACTGCACGGCCGGCTGGACCAGGCCATCGTCCAGCATGCGGTCGCGCCCGATCGTCAGCATCGACCCGTTGATGTCGGTCAGCCAGACCTCGCCTTCGTCACCAACGCGGCGCGCCATCGCCCGCGCGAGGTCGGCGGTGCCGCCCGCCACGTCGAGCACCCGCATGCCGGGCCGCAGCGCCGCCTGGTTGACGGTGAACGACTTCCACAGGCGGTGCATGCCCGCCGACATCACGTCGTTCATCACGTCGTATCGCTGGGCGACCGAGTCGAAGACCTGCGCCACGCGGCGCACCTTCTGCTCCTCGGGGACCTGCTCGAAACCGAAATGGGTGGAACTGCTGGCGTCGTTCATGTCTGGCATCGGTGAAGATAAGCGCCGTGATCAGCGCGGACGGCTCAGCGGTACCGCGTTCATCGGCGCGGTATCCGACTGTCCGGCTGCCGGGATCGCCGCATCGGGCCGTCCGCTCGTGATATCGGGTGACCGTCCGCTCGCGCTGTCAGGGGACCGCTCGCTCGCAGGCATGGTAGATGGGTCGCCGGACCTGGCGAGCACTGACGGCGCGGCATCGGATGGATCATCGCGGCTGGCGCCCGCCGCTAGCAGGCGCGCCTCGTACTCGGCCCACAGGCGCGACTGGTTGACGCCCAGCCAGTACAGGTAATCCCAGGAGTAGATGCCCGTGTCGTGGCCGTCGGAAAATCGCGGCTGCAGCGCGTAGTGCCCGACGGGCTCGATCGCGTCGATCTGCACGAGACGCTTGCCGATCTGCAGGACCTCCTGGCCCGGGCCGTGTCCGCGCACCTCGGCCGACGGCGAATAGACGCGCAGCAGTTCGAACGGCAGGCGGAATTCGCGCTGGTCGTCGAACGCGAGTTCGAGCACGCGCGACTGCTGATGCAGCACGATGCGCGTGGGTAAGGGGGTGTTCCTGTCCAGGCCGGCCATGGTCGCAGTGTAGCCGATGCCGTCGGATCGACCACGTTCGATCAGTCCTGCTGCGGGTGGATCGCGATCCTTTCGAAACCGGTTCCGCGCTGCAGCACGCGGCCGACCGATACCCGCACGTCGCGCTGCGACAGGCGCAGCATCGCCACGTCGCCTTCGCGCACGCGAGCCGGTGGCAGCAGCAGGCTCGCCGGCTCGCCGTCGCTGCCGGTCAGCAGCAGGACGTCGCCGAAGAAGCCGTCGTCGCCGAACCGGAAGCGGGCCATCTCGATGCGCTGCGGCCAAGGTGCGATCAGCAATCGCTGGGTGCGCGCGGTTTCGCCCATGCCCGTGCTCCGGACCGACTCCCGGCTCGGGCCCGGGCTCCCATCCTTACCCTCGTCGGCCCAGCCCTGGCGCCGGGCCACGACCCAACCGACGCGGATCGGCGCGGTCGCGTCGTCCGCCGGCGCCCAGGCCACCAGCGCACCGGCCTTGACCGGTTGCAGCGACGTACGCCCGATGACGACGACGCCCGCGTCTTCGCCGAACCGGACGGCGATCTCGCCGCGCGCCAGATAGTCGCGTACCGCATGACGCGGCTGCTCGTCCAGGCCGCGGGCGCGCCGGATCAGCGTGTCGTGCTCATGACGACCGTACGCATAGCCGCGGCTCACGAGGCCGGCGGGGGACAACAGGCCGTCGAGCCCGCCGAACGACGGCTCGGGCGCCGCCGGAGCCTCATGGACCGGCAGGCCGATGCGCATGAACACGTGCTGGTCGCGCAGGACCGGCCAACGACGCGGACGGAATGCCTCGCTCCAATCCTCGCGCAGCTCGGCCAACAGGCGCAGGCAGCGCTCGCGCGTCAAGCCCGCCGGCAGGCGCAGATCGCCGCTGCGGACCTGCCGGGACGCCGCGGCAAGCGCCTCGAGCCGTTCGTGCAGCCGCCGGTCGAGCCGATGCGTGTCCAGGCGCATCGCCAGGCGATCGGCGAGCAGCAGCGTCGGGCCGTGCCGGTTCTCGTGCAGGCGGCCATCGTCGTCGATGCGCAGCCCGACCTTGCCGGCCCAGCCGCGCGCCAGCCGATCGATCAGTTCGGACTCGGCGGTATCACGCCCATCCAGGCGCGCGGCGACCAGCAGCAGCGGATAGACGATCAATCCGCGTGCGGTCATCGAACGGCCGAACCCGACGGAGTCCGGGATCGGCGTATCCAGGAAGCTGCTGGCGCGCAGCCGGCTCGCCAGCCGCGCGAGGCTGCGCCAATCGGCATCGTCGATGTCGATCCGGTGCCACAGATGCGCGCGAAGCAGCCTCGCCTGCAGGTCCAGCGCATGGACCAGCGACGAAACGTGCCGCCAATCGTCGCTGGCGCCCGGGATCACCGTATGCGTCAGCAGGCCGCTGTCCTCGATCGTGGCGGCGTGGTGGTCGAGCAGCCCGTCGCGGGCGCGACGCATCTGCGTAAACAGATGCTGGAGCCGGGACCCATCGGCGGCCGGCAGCGGAAACGCCGCGCCCGCCATCGATCGCAGCGCCGCGTCGATGGCGGCGACCTGCCGCTGGCGGGCCGCCTCGACGAGGGCCGAGCGGTCTTCCGGGCCCATGCCGGGGGCCTGCTCGTCGATGCGGCGCAGCAGCAGCTCGAGCAGCGACAACGCGTCGCGCTCGTCGGCCGCCGCGCTGGCCAGCCAACCATGCAGGCCGGCGACGTCCTTCTTCGATCGGGAGACGGGGGAGGTGCGAACGTTCATCGGATACTGAAGCCTGGGGGGCCGACGACGACGAAACCCTCACTTTCCTCCTGCGCGGCGCCCGCCGCCGCAACGGCGTACCGGCCGGCGATCAGCGCCGACCAGCGGCGACGGACACGATCAATCCGGGTCGGAATGCCGGGTTCTCGAAACCGCCGGCCGGCCCTCTGCGGCGCGACGGATAGCCGCGCGGGTTGCTGACGACCGTGCAGCCGCCGATCGCATAGTGCTGCGACGAATGCGTGTGTCCGTGGATCCACAAGTCGGCGCGCGCGACGAGGTCGTCGACGTCGCTGGCGAAGGCCGCATTGGAGACCGAGTCCGCGTAGCGCGGAACGACCGAGCGCCAACTGGGCAGGTGATGGGTGACGACGACCCGGGCCCCGCGCGCGGGACGCGCCAGCGCGTCGGCGAGCCAACGCCGCGACTGGCGATGCAGCCGGGCCGCGTCGGCGGGCGCGAAGGACCGCGGCCCCTGGACCGGATCATCGACCCCGATCGCGAAATAGTCGGCCATCAGCCGCTGGTTGGCCTGCATCGCCGCCTCCGGCGACAGGTGGTGCGCACGTCCTTCGCGTTCGAACAGCCGGAAGTCGGTCCACAGCGTGCAGCCGAGGAACTCGACGCCATCGATCTCGCAGCGGTCGTTCTCGAGGAAATCGATGCCCAGCTCGGCGGCCGTCGCGCGCAGGCGTGCCAGGCAGGCGTCGTAGCGCGAATCGTAGAACTCGTGATTGCCGGCGATCTGCACGATCCGATGACCGGGGAAGCTGTCGCGCGCCCAGCGCAGCGCCGTCTCGCCGTTGTGGATGTCGCCCGCCAGCACGACGGCGTCATAAGCGTCGTCCGCGATTGCGGCGGCGCGCGCCGAGTACGGGGCGACCTCGACGTGCAGATCGGACAGGACCAGCAATCGCATCGGGTCGGCCTCCCGGTATCTGTCGATCCTACTCGGCATCGGCGGATGGCATCGCCGCCAGCCGCGCTTGCAGCCGCTGCACGAGCGTATCGACGCGGGCGGCCCGTTCGGCCGACCGGGCGAGCGCCTCGCCCTGTCGCTGGGGCGCCGACCAGACCGATCCCGGAAAGTGCCGGTCGTCGCGCCAGCGCGGAATCACATGCCAGTGCACGTGCGCGACCATGTTGCCCAGGCTCGCGACGTTGACCTTGTCCGGATCCATGACCTCGCGCAGGCAGGCCTCGGCCTCCCAGACGATCCGCATCAGCGCGTCGCGCACGGACGGGAGCAGATCGGTCATCTCCGCCACGTGATCGTCGAGCACCACGCGCACGAAGCCGGGGTAGTCGGGCTCGTCGGGCAGGATCACGCGGCACCCTGCGCCGCGCCACACCACGCGCCCGCCCGGCCCGTCGCAGAGAGGGCAGCCGGGCTGGCGACGCATCGCGCCATCATCGTTGGTCATCGTCTTTGTCATGGTCGATAGGGCGGGTCGTGTCGAAGGATGGCGGATCGCCCTTCCGTAGATCAATGCGGATCAGCGCGTGACGAGTGCGTTCCCCGGCGCCGGCCACGGCGGTCAATCGGGCGGCGCGCTGCGATAGCGGTTGACTTCGTAGCTCTGCACGGCGCCGCCGCGGTTGCCCCAGGCGTTGCGAACGTAGCTGACCAGGTCGGCGGCTTGCTGATCGTCGAAAGCCGGCGCGAACGGCGGCATTCCATAAGGACGCGGGTTGCCATGCGTGCCGGGCGCGAAGCCACCGTTGAGCACGATCCGGATCGCATTGACGGCCGGCTCGTCGGTGAGCGCGCGATTGCCGGCCAGCCGCGGATACGCGGTACCGGCACCCTGCCCGTCGCGGCCGTGGCAGTCGGCGCAATGATCGGCGTAGAGCTTGCCGCCGCGGGCCATCACGCCGGTCGATACCGGCGTGCCGCGTGCGGCGACCACCGCCGGCGCGGCCGGCATCGGCGGCAGGCTTTGCAGGTAGGTGCTGATGGCCCGCAGGTCGGAGGGCGCCAGGTGCTGCAGGCTGTTGCGCACGACCTCGGCCATCGGCCCGACGATGACGGCCGTGGGCGAGATGCCGTTCCGCAGCAGGCCGACCCACGCGTGCGGATCGTCGGCGGCGCCCCCCGCATCGGTCGCCTCGCGGACCGGCATCGCCCCCAGGCCCGGCGCGTACCAGTCCAGCACCGGAATCCGGCCACCGGCCAATGCCCGGTCCGACTGCGGCGCCCCGAGCCAGTCGCGCGGCGTATGGCAGGCGCCGCAATGGCCCAGTCCCTGCACGAGGTAAGCGCCGCGGTTCCACACGTCGCCGCGCGCGGGCTCGGGCGCGTAGACGCCGGGACGGAAGTACAGGCCGCGCCACAGGGCCAGCATCCAGCGCTGGTCGAATGGAAACCGCATCTGCGCGGGCGGGGTCGGTTGCGCCGCCGCGGGCAGCGATCGCAGGTACGCGAAGATCGCGTCGGCATCCTCGCGCGTCGTGCGCGTGTAGTCCGTGTACGGGAACGCCGGATACAGCAGGCGGCCGTCGCGCGACTTGCCCAGGTGCAGCGCGCGCCAGAAGTCGTCGGCCGTCCAGTCGCCGATCCCGTGGGCCGGATCGCTGGTCAGGTTCGTCGAGAACAGCGTGCCGAACGGCGTGGGCACCGGGCGACCGCCACTGAACTCGGGCTGGCCGCGGACCGTATGGCAGCCGACGCAGTTGCCGGCGCGAGCCAGATAAGCGCCGCGCGCGCGCAGCAACTCGGCCGGATCGGCACCGGCGGCGGCGGCGGCGGCGGCGGCGGCGGCCGATCGGGATACCTCGGCGGACGCGTCGGCGGGCACGCCAGCCCACGCCGGCGCGGCGCCGGCCGCGGGCGGGTCGCCCTCGCGCAGGCCGAGGGCGGCGAGGATGCCGAGCGCGACGATCGCGAGCACCAGCAGCGCACCAACCACGGCGGCCGTCGTACGGGCGGCGCGGCTCATGGCGAGCCTCGCGACGGCGCGTTGGCGTTGGCGGTGGCGGTGGCAGCCGTAGCGGTTGCGACGCTGCCGCAGGCGATCGGCAGATCCGCCGCCGGGGCGCTGGCCGGCCTGCCTTCGCCGGGCACCGGCTGCGCGGCGAGCCAGGCGGCGGCCGCGGCGATGTCGTCGGTCGACAGGCGCTCGGCGATCCGCGCCATGCAATCCGGCGCGACGGTGTGGCGCGCGCGATTGCGCCAGGCGCCGAACTGCGCGCTGATGTAGTCCTTGGGCAGGCCCAACAGACCCGGGATCGAGGGTGCGACGCCCGTCAGCGCCTGGCCGTGGCAGGCCGCGCACGCCGGCACGTCGCGCGCCGGATCACCGGAGAAGACGAGGTCGCGGCCGCGCTGCATCGCCGCCTGGCCGGCCTGGGCCGGCCCGGGCGGCGGATAAGGCGGATGCTGGCTGGCGAAGTAGCCGGCGATCTCCTTCAGGTACGGATCGGGCAGGTTGCCGACGAGATACGTCATCAACGGATAGGCGCGCCGCCCTTCGCGGAAATTGACGAGCTGGTTGTACAGGTAGCCGGCCGGCTTGCCGAACAACCGGGGGTAATAGTTGCCCTCGACGATCACGTCCTGCGTGCCATGGCAGACGGTGCAGCCGATCAGCCGTTGTTCGAGCGTATCGGGCGGATTCGCGGCACCGCCGTTGCCGGCCGTCGCGCCGTCCGCCGCCGCCGGCGGCGATGGAATCGCCGGGTGGCCGGCCCCCGGATGGCCAGCCCCCGGATGGCCAGCCCCCGGATGGCCAGCCCCGGACTGAGCGGCGGCCGGCGATGCGACGACCGCCGTCAGCGCACCCGCCAGCGACAGCGATAGCGCGAGCGCGGTCCGTCGACAAGCGCGACGGCGCATCGCACGACCAGCGGGCGTGGCGGATTCGTTCACGCGGCCCCTCAAACCAGCACGCGCTCGATACCGCCCTGGTTCGCCTGCGCGACATAGCGCGGCATCCAGTCCGGCCCGAGCGTATGGCGGGCGATCTCGACGACGATGTAGTCGGCATCCAGCCCGACCTCGTCCTGATAGCGCGACAGGCCCTGCAGGCAGGACGGGCACGACGTCAGGATCTTGACCTGCGCCTGCGGCTGGTCGGCGCGCAATGCCTTGGTGGCACGGGTCAGTTGCTCGGCCTTGCGCATCCGCACCTGGGTGGAGACGTCCGGCCGCGTGACGGCCAGCGTGCCCGATTCGCCGCAGCAGCGGTCATTGTTGTCGATGCGGCCGTTCAATTCGGCATTCATCAACTGGTTGACGACCTTCAACGGCTGGTGCTGCTTCATCGGGCTGTGGCACGGGTCGTGGTACAGGTAGCGCGCGCCCGTCACGCCGTCCAGTCGCACGCCCTTCTCCATCAGGTATTCGTGGATGTCGACGATCCGGCAGCCCGGAAAGATCTTGTCGAACTGATAGCCGGCAAGCTGGTCATAACAGGTGCCGCAACTGACGACCACGGTCTTGATGTCCAGATAGTTCAACGTCGTCGCGACGCGATGGAACAGCACGCGGTTGTCGGTGATGATCTTCTCGGCCTTGTCGAACTGTCCCGAGCCGCGCTGCGGATAACCGCAGCACAAGTAGCCGGGCGGCAGCACCGTCTGCACGCCGACCTGCCACAGCATCGCCTGCGTGGCCAGCCCGACCTGCGAGAACAGCCGCTCTGACCCGCAGCCCGGGAAATAGAAAACGGCTTCGCTCATCGCCGTCGTTCGCGCCGGATCGCGGATGATCGGCACGTAGCGGCTGTCCTCGATGTCGAGCAGCGCGCGGGCCGTCTTCTTCGGCAGGTTGCCCGGCATCTTGCGATTGACGAAGTGGACGATCTGCTCCTTGATCGGCGCGCGGCCGACGGTGGCCGGCGGATGCTGGATCTGCGGGCGCGCCAGCGGCTTGAACAGGTCGGCCGCCAGCCGCTGCGCCTTGTAGCCGACACCCACCATGGCGGCGCGCGTGGCCTTGATCGTCTGCGGATCGGTGGCGTTCAGGAAGAACATCGCCGCCGCGTTGCCGGCGTTGAACTTCTTCTTGCCCATCTTGCGCAACAGATTGCGCATGTTCATCGTGACGTCGCCGAAATCGATGTCGACCGGACACGGTGTCTCGCACTTATGACAGACCGTGCAGTGGTCGGCGACGTCCGCGAACTCGTCCCAATGCCGGATCGACACGCCGCGGCGCGTCTGCTCTTCGTACAGGAACGCCTCGATCAGCAGCGACGTGGCCAGGATCTTGTTGCGCGGCGAATAGAGCAGGTTGCCGCGCGGCACGTGCGTCGCGCACACCGGCTTGCATTTGCCGCAGCGCAGGCAGTCCTTGATCGAATCGGAGATCGATCCGATGTCCGATTGCTGCAGGATCAGCGATTCGGCCCCCATCAGGCCGAACGACGGCGTGTACGCGTGACGCAGGTCGGCGCCCGGCATCAGCTTGCCGCGGTTGAAGTGGCCGTCCGGATCGACGCGCTGCTTGTAGTCGCGGAACGCGCTGATCTCGTCGTCGTGCAGGAATTCGAGCTTGGTCAGGCCGATGCCGTGCTCGCCCGAGATCACGCCGTCGAGCGATCGCGCCAGTGCCATGATCCGCGCGACGGCGGCCTCGGCCTCCTTCAACATCCGGTAGTCGTCGGAGTTGACCGGAATGTTGGTGTGCACGTTGCCGTCGCCGGCGTGCATGTGCAGCGCAACGAACACGCGGCTGCGCAGCACGCGGCGATGCACGTCGTCGCAGGCCCCGAGCAGCGGCACGAACGCGCGGCCCTGGAAGATGCGCGCGAGCGGCGCGCGCACCTCGACCTTCCACGACACGCGGATGCTGCGATCCTGCAGCATGCGGAACAGCGGCTGGCGCGGGTCCTCGGCCAGGCGGGCATCGGCCTGCGACGCCAGATGCCCGAGTCCGACGCCGGCCAGGCCGGCGCGCACCTCGGCCAGCGGCCGGTCGATGTTGTCGAGCAGCCATTGCCAGCGCCGCCGCGTGTACGCGAGCAGCTCGGCGGCCTGCTGCAGCCGGGCCTCGAGCAACTGCGTGACCGTCATCGCGGGCTCGCCACCAGCCTCGGCCGCCGAGGCAACGGCGTGTGGCGCCACGTCGCCGGCGGCTACCGGTTGCATCGACGCGGCATCGCCGTCCGCCAGCAGCTCGCGCACGTCCATCCCAGCGATGTGCCCGATCGGCAATTGCGCGACC
>JAKPAM010000281.1 GCA_029779435.1 Pseudomonadota bacterium
GGCGGGCGGCCATAGGGGGCGCCGAGGAACGCAGGAAGGGGGTTGGCGCGCGCAGCGCGCTTCGTTCCTCTGACTCGCGGCCCTTGTCTGAGCGTAATGAGCGCAGCGAATGCAGCGAGTTGGCCGCGCCAACCCCCTTCCGAGTACCGCAGGGCAGTCGGCGCGCAGCGACGACCGCTCCCTCTGGCCGCCCGCCCCCCACCCACGAGGCCGGCGACCCCACGCCCAAACCCGGCAAAGGTCGAACGCAACACTCCCTCAACCCGCCCACGGCCGCATCACCGCGGAGGCATTGACGCCATCGCCCCCTTGACGCCTTACAGCACGTACCGCGCCAGATCCTCGCTCTGCGCCAGCGACCCCAGCCGCTCGTCGACGAACGCCGCGTCGATGCGCACCGTCTGGCCGCCGTGCCGGGACGCGGTGAACGACACCTCCTCGAGCAGCTTCTCCATCACCGTATACAGCCGCCGCGCGCCGATGTTCTCGGTCTTCTCGTTGACCGAGAACGCGATCTGCGCAAGCCGCTCGACACCCGCGGGCTCGAACGCTAGCGTGACCCCTTCGGTCGCCAGCAGCGCCTCGTACTGCTTGGTCAGGCTCGCATCGGTGTCGGTCAGGATCCGCGTGAAATCGCCGGCGCTCAGCGATTCGAGCTCGACCCGGATCGGCAGGCGCCCCTGCAGCTCGGGGATCAGGTCCGACGGCTTGGCCAGGTGGAACGCGCCCGACGCGATGAACAGGATGTGATCGGTGCGCACGACGCCGTACTTCGTGTTGACGGCGGTGCCCTCGATCAGCGGCAGCAGGTCGCGCTGCACGCCCTGCCGCGACACATCGGAGCCCTGCGTCTCGCTGCGCGACGCGACCTTGTCGATCTCGTCGATGAAGACGATGCCGGTCTGCTCGACCGCGGTCATCGCGCGGGTCTTGATTTCGTCCTCGTTGACGAGCTTGCCGGCCTCCTCGTCGGCCAGCAGCTTCAACGCCTCCTTGATCTTGAGCTTGCGCGTCTTCTTGCGCCCCTGCATGCCCTGGAACATCGACTGCAGCTGCTGCGTCATCTCTTCCATGCCGGCCGGCCCGACGAAATCGAGCGACGGCATCGACACCGACACGTCGACCTCGATCTCCTTGTCGTCGAGGTCGCCTTCGCGCAGGCGCTTGCGGAACTTCTGCCGCGTGGCCGAGTCACCGGACGATTCGCCGGACGAACCGGACATGCCGCCGCGATCCGTGTCGCTGCCGGCGCCGAAACCGAACGGACGGGCCGGAGGCAACAGGATGTCGAGCACCCGATCTTCGGCCGCGTCCTGCGAGCGCTGCAGCATCTTGCGTTTTTCCTGATCGCGCGTCTGCTTGACGGCGACCTCGGCCAGGTCGCGGATGATCGTGTCGACATCGCGACCGACATAGCCGACCTCGGTGAACTTGGTCGCCTCGACCTTGATGAACGGCGCGTTGGCCAGCCGTGCCAGGCGGCGCGCGATCTCGGTCTTGCCGACGCCGGTCGGCCCGATCATCAGGATGTTCTTCGGCGTGATCTCGTGCCGCAGCGGCTCGTCGATCTGCTGCCGGCGCCAGCGGTTGCGCAACGCGTTGGCCACGGCCCGCTTGGCCTTGTGCTGGCCGATGATGTGCTTGTCCAGTTCGGAGACGATTTCTTCGGGCGTCATCTGGGTCATTGGGCAGCCGATCCTTGTTTGGCGGGCAGCGTCTCGATCGTGTGCTGCTGGTTCGTATAGATGCAGATGTCGCCGGCGATCTTCAGCGACTGACGCACGATGGTCTCGGCGTCCAGCCCGGTGTTGTCGAGCAGCGCCCGCGCCGCCGCCTGGGCATAGGCACCGCCGCTGCCGATCGCGATCAGCCCCTGTTCGGGCTCGAGCACGTCGCCATTGCCGGTGATCACCAGCGAATACTCGGCATCGGCCACCGCCAGCATCGCCTCGAGGCGGCGCAGGATGCGGTCGGTTCGCCAATCCTTGGCCAGCTCGACCGCCGACCGCAGCAGATGGCCCGAGTGCTTCTCGAGCTTGGCCTCGAAGCGTTCGAACAACGTGAACGCGTCGGCCGTACCGCCGGCGAATCCCGCCAGCACCTTGTTCTGGTAGAGACGGCGCACCTTGCGCGCGCCGGCCTTGATGACGATGTGACCCAGCGTCACCTGCCCATCACCCCCCAACGCGACCAGGTCGCCCCGCCGTACGGACACGATGGTCGTGCCGTGAAATTGCTCCATCAATCGCTCCGCTCAGGTTGGACCCCACGAACGGGTCAAGTAAGGGCGCGAGAAGGGGAATACAAGAGGGGCGACACGAAAGGGAGATGCGCGCGCCCCGGGAACGAATCCAAGGGCCCCGCGGCGACCGATCAGATCCTGCGCTTGCGGATCTCGGCCAGGTCCTGGATGCCCATGACCGACATCAGCGCCGCGACGATCGCGCTGACGTCGACGAACACGATCTCCTTGCCGGCCGTACGCAGCGAGACGGATTCGTTCAGCAACTCGCCGGCGGCGACGAAATCGAGCCGCACCAGGTCGCGACAATCGATGACGACCTTGCCGCGCGTCCCGGCATACTCGCGCAGCGCCTCGAGTTCCTTCTGCGCACGGCCGACGAGCTGGCCGGCCAGCGGAAAACCGCGTGCCGACACGAACGGCGAACCCGATTGCGCCAGCGCGGCGGCGTCGTCCTCGTCGGCATCGATCACCGGCGCATCGCCGGGCGTCGGTTCGCGGACGTTCTCGGGCATCGGCTCCCACGGCGGCGGCGAGACTTCGAAGGTCACGCAATAGTCGATGCTCAGGTCGTCGAACTCGCTGCGCAGCCCCTGCACCCGCAGCAATTCGAGCGCCAGCATCCAGATGTCTTCGCCGTCGTCGCGGCGGCCGGCCGGCACCAGCGGCTTGATCGCGTCGAACAACGATGCCGCGCCGACCAGCGTCAATGGGCCGTTGTCGGTCTTGAAGCGTCGGATCAGGCCGAGCAGCATCTTGACGCCCGCGGCATCGACCTGCTTGACGGCACTCATGTCCACCGACACCGCGCGCTTGCCCTGCTGCGCGCGCTCGGCCATTTCACAAGACTTGGCGAATGATTCGTCGAGCCGGGCCGCGATCGCGATGCCGAGGCCGCCGCGCACCGGTCCGGCGGCCGGCCGGTCTGCCGGCTGGCCGGCCTCTCCGCCCCGCCACGCAGGCGGCGATACCTCGAAGCGGGCCGCGTACTGGATGGCCGCGGTCTCGAACGCGTCCTGGTAGCCGAGCGACTGGTAGACGTCGAGCAGCATCATCCAGCCGGCCTGGGCGCGGACGAGGTCGTTGCCATCGACGAGCACGTGGGTCAGCGTGGCGACCGCCGCATCGCCCTGCCCATTGGCGAACAGGATCGCGGCCTCCTCGAATTCGGGCGCCAGCGGGCCTTCGACGATCCGGAATTCCTCGTCGTCCACCGAACCTAGGATGTCGGTCGGCATCTCGAGCGGCGGAAGCGTCAATGGACCGAGGGGATCCGCCGCTTGCGAACGAGCGGCCTCGATGCGTTGCTGCACGCGTTTGGGCGCGGGCGGCACGGGCAGCGAGGCGGCGATCATTTCGGATTCGATCTGATCGATCTTTTCGGCGGTCTGCCGTGCCAGTTCGCGCTGGACCTCGGTCGTCGGCGCGACCGGTGTCGGCGTGCGAAGCGTACTGTCCGGCCCGCGCGTCAGCGTCGCGGACGATTTGCGCGAGGTTGACTTATCTTTGCGACCGAAAAGCGAAAAAGCCACTTTTTTCCGAATCCTGGCACAGGAGGCTGGGAACGAAAAACCAGTGTATCACCCGCTTAGCGCGCTCCCCTGGCCAGCCCGCACCGCGTATCGGACTGTGACCACCAGTCGTCAAACTTAACGATCGGTGGTGCAAATACGTCAATCACCGTACAGTTTTTGACGAAGTTCGCGGCGTTGTTGTGCTTCGAGCGAGAGTGTCGCGGTCGGACGCGCCAGCAGGCGCGGCACCCCGATCGGCTCGCCGGTTTCTTCGCAGAAGCCGTATTCGCCGCTATCGATGCGCCCCAGCGATTGCTGGATCTTCTTGAGCAGCTTGCGCTCGCGGTCCCGCGTGCGCAGCTCGAGGGCGTGCTCTTCCTCGATCGTCGCGCGGTCGGCCGGATCGGGGACGATCACGGTTTCACGCAGGTGCTCGGTCGTCTCGTCGGCGTTGTGCAGAATGTCACGCTCCATCTGCTGCAGGCGCTGGCGAAAGAACTCGAGCTGGGCGTCGTTCATGTAGTCATCGTCGGTCATCGCGAGGATTTCCGATTCGGTCAGACCTTTCTTGTCCCGGATGGTTGCTGCCATGGTCTCTACCTACTAGCGCGAAACGATGATGAGGCTGAGTCGCTCCATCGACGGACGACTCCCGAGACATTGTCAGGGGAGCCAGCGTTACCTATCAGGCCAGGCACTGCTCCAGGCCCTGCAGAAAGATGTCCCTGGGCAGGTTCCTGCCGATGAAGACCATCTTGCTGCCAGGTTTTTCTCCGGGTTGCCAGCGCCGTCCCTGATCGGCGCCCATCATTTGATGTACGCCCTGGAACACGGTCTGCCGGTCCATCCCCTTCATGTAAAGCACGCCTTTATACCGCAACATGTCTTGCCCGTAAACCTGGATGATCCCGGACAGGAAATCCTCCAACTTGGACGGATTGAACGGTTTGTTGGACTTGAACACGAACGATTGCACGGCATCGTCGTGATGGTGCTCATCGCTCGACAGGAATTCCGGATTGATGTCGAGGATCGCGTTCAGGTTGAAGCCCTTCAAATCGAGTACGTCGCGGATGTCGGCATTGCCGAAATGGACTTCCTTGATCGGCGCGCGCGGATTGAGCCGGGCCAACCTGGCCTTGATCGATTTGACTTCGTCGGGCGTGGCCACGTCCACTTTCGACAGCATCAGGCGGTCGGCGAAAGCAACCTGCTCCTGCGCCTCCTTATGCTCGGTCAACTGGCGATCGCCATGCTTGGCATCGACGAGCACGACGACCGCGTCGAGCATGTAGTAGTCGGCGACGTCGTCGTCGATGAAGAAGGTCTGCGCGACGGGGCCGGGATCGGCCAGGCCGGTGGTCTCGATGACCACGCGATCGAAGCTCAGTTCGCCAGCTTGGCGGCGCTCGCGCAAGTCGCCGAGAATGCGGACCAGATCGCCGCGCACCGTGCAGCAGATGCAGCCATTGTTCATCTCGACGATCTGCTCGTCGGGATTCTGCAGCAGCAATTCGTTGTCGATGCCTTCGGCGCCGAATTCGTTTTCGATGACGGCGATCTTCAGGCCGTGATCTTCTTTCAGGATCCGATTGAGCAGCGTCGTCTTGCCGCTGCCAAGGAAACCGGTAAGGATCGTGACGGGAACGTGCTTGTCAGCCATGGGTAAACTCCAAACAGCCCCCGATATGGGGGCGATCGTTCGATTTGCAAGGCCCGCCGGTCGACTCGGCGAGACGAGGGCCTGTTAACGCTAAGATCGACCCCGCGCCGAGGGGTCGATCTTAGCGTTAACAGGCCCTATGCGCAGTGGGCACAGCGTCCGCTGACGGTCAGCGCCATCCGTTCAGCGATGAACCCCGGCGGCAGCAACGGCCGGACCCAGTCGGGCAGCCGCGGGCTGTCGTCCAGGCAAAAGACCCGCTGGCACACGACGCAACGGAAGTGCCCGTGATGGCCATCGGGTGCATGGCCCTCGGCCCCCGCCGAGAACCGCATCACGCGGTCCGCGTCGGGCACCCGGTGCGCCAGCCCGGCGTCGACCAGCCAGTCCAGCACGCGGTACAGCGTCACGCGGTCCAGCGCGTGCGCGGCGGGAAGCGACTCGTCGGCTTGCCGCCGGTCGAGCCGCGCCAGCAACGCCTGGTGCGTCAACGCGGCCCCCGCCGACAGCAGTTCGGCCAGCACGGCGATCCGCGCCGCCGTCACACGCGCGCCGCTCTGGCGCACGAGTTCGCGCGCGTGATCGTGGACCTTGGACATGGGGCGATTCTAGCTGGCCGCATCGGACATCGCGCTGTACGATGCGCCAAGCTCCCTGAAAGCACGGCCCCTCTTCGCGCGAAGGGGCCGGCACCTCCCCACCCGAAAGGAGAAATCGATGAAACTTTCGAGCAAGAGCTTTGCCGACATGAGCCCGATTCCGGGCGAGTTCGCGTTCGCGGTCCCGGACCCGAAGACCCACGTGACGCTCAGCAAGAACCGCAACCCGCATCTGGCCTGGAGCGATGCGCCGGCCGGCACGAAATCGTTCGTCGTCATCTGCCATGACATCGACGTGCCCAGCGTCGGCACCGACGTCAACCAGGAAGACCGCTCGGTGCCCGCCTCGTTGCCGCGCGTGGATTTCTATCACTGGCTGCTGCTCGACGTGCCGGCCACGGTCACCGAGATCGCTGCCGGCAGCCAGGCCGACGGCGTGGTGCCACGCGGCAAGCCGGGTCCGAACGCGCCGGGCGGCATGCGCCACGGCATCAACGACTACACCGGCTGGTTCGCCGGCGACGGCGATATGCGCGGGGACTACTACGGCTACGACGGTCCGTGCCCCCCGTGGAACGACGAACTGCTGCACCGCTATGTGTTCACCGTGTACGCGCTCGACGTGCCTAAGCTCGAGGTCCCTGGCACGCTGACCGGCGCCAACGTGGTCGCGGCGATGAACGGACACGTGCTCGACCAGGCGCGCCTGACCGGCACTTATACGCTGAACCCCTCGGTGGGCTAAGGACGGAGGTCGCCCGGCGGCCAACGCATGGCCGGCGTCCGGCCCCGGACAGCCTCGCCGCGTTTTCCTGGTGAACGAGTCGCTCCCTCCGCAGCACGGGAGCGGCCGCGCCACCAGACGCGAGCACCTTCGGTACAGAACGGGCCTGCCTCGCTCGACCCCGCCCTCGAGGACCAGGCATGCGCCTTGGATCGTGGCCGCGGCGATAATGCCGGATGCTCCGCCGCCTGCGCCCCGCCACGCCTTCGGGCACCGCCCCGTCCGCCGACTCTCCGTCCGCCGACACCTCGTCCACTGATTCGCCGCCCGCCGATTCGCTACCCGACCGCGCCGCATCTCCCGATCACGGCGCATCTCCCGATTACGCCGCATCTCCGGATCACGGCGCATCTCCCGATTGCGCCGCATCGCTCGGTGGCGCCGCCGCGCCGATCGACGGGCTCCCACCCGGTTCACCGTTCGACGCGCTGCCGCTGGACGCCGCGATGCAGGCCAACCTGCGCCACAACGGCTATCACGCGCTGACCCCGATCCAGGCCGCGGCGCTGCCGGCCGCTCTGGCGGGCCGCGACGTGCTGGCCCAGGCAGCCACCGGCAGCGGCAAGACGGCGGCATTCGCGCTGCCGCTGCTCGCGCGGCTCGTTCCGCGCTGGTTCGCGGTCCAGGCGCTGGTACTGTGCCCGACGCGCGAACTGGCCGACCAGGTCGCGCAGGAGATCCGCCGTTTGGCGCGCGCGCGGGACAACGTCAAGGTCACGACGCTTTGCGGCGGCACGCCGATGCGGCCGCAGATGGCCAGCCTGGAACACGGCGCGCATGTCGTCGTCGGCACGCCGGGGCGCATCATCGATCACTTGCAACGGCGCAGCCTGTCGCTGCACGGCCTGCGCACGCTGGTGCTCGACGAAGCCGACCGGATGCTCGACATGGGCTTCCACGATGACATTGGATGGATCGCGGACGGCTGCCCGCCCGAACGGCAGACGCTGCTCTTCTCGGCCACTTACCCGCCCGGCATCGCCGAACTGGCCCGGCGCTTCCTGCATGATCCGCAAACCATCCGGCTCGCCTCGACGCCCGATGCCCGACGGATCACGCAGCACTTCGTGCGCATCGACGAGGCGGACCGCTGGACGATGGTGGCCGAGTTGTTGCTGCATCACCGGCCGGCCGCCACCCTCGTCTTCTGCAACACTCGACATCGCTGCCGCGAACTGGCCGCGACGCTGCGCACGCACGGCATCGACGCGCTGACGCTGCATGGCGAACTCGACCAGCGCGAGCGCGACGAAGTGCTGATGCAATTCACTCACCGGAGCTGTCCGGTGCTGATCGCCACCGACGTCGCGGCTCGCGGACTCGACATCGAGGCGCTGCCCGCCGTCATCAACGCAGAACTGGCGGCCGACCCCGAGGTGCACGTGCATCGGATCGGCCGCACCGGCCGCGCGGGACAACCCGGGTTGGCGTTGAGCCTGGTCGGCCCCCGCGACGCAAGGCGACTCGCGGCGATCGAGCGCCTGCTGGAAACGCCGATCGCGTGCGAACCGTGGCCGCGGCAGAGCGATCCTCCCCCCGAGGATGGCGCTCGCGGCGATCCGGGCCTACCCGGCTCGCGACGGCGCGAGCCGCTGACGGCGCCCATGGTCACGCTGCAGTTGATGGGCGGGCGCAAGGAGAAGATCCGGCCGGCGGACATCCAGGGCGCGCTGACCGGCGAACTGGGTTTTCACCGCGACCAGATCGGGCGTATCACGATCGGCGGCTTCGACAGCTACGTCGCCGTCGATCGCGCGATCGCCGATGAGGCGCTGCGACGGCTGAATGAAGGTCGGATCAAGGGGCGCCCCGCCCGCGCGCGAATCCTGGGGACGGCAAACGCCGACGCGCCGATACCGATCACGAGCGACACGAAGGAGGCTGGCGGGGGCTGAACACGCCGGCCTGCCGCGGCGGATGCTCAGCGTCCGCCCGGCCCACCCGGTCCCCCCGGACCGCCACGACCAGGCCCACCGCCCGGTCCCGGCCCGGGGCCCGGCCCGGACGGACCTCCGCCGCGCATCGCCGGCCCGCGCGCCGCGCCGGGCCCGGCCCCTTCGCGGATCATCGGCGCCGACGGCGGGGGCATCGGCCGGGCGCCCGGCGACGGCCCTCCGCCCATGCCCGGCCCCGCACCATGGCCGCCGCCGGGACGCCCGCCCGGCGACCAGCCGGGCCCCCTGTCGTGGGACGGGTAGTCGCGGGGAGGGTGATACGGCGGCATCGGCGCGGGCATCGGGTGCCCAGGGCCGCCCGGCCGCCATCCCGGGCCGTAGCCCGGAGGCGGCGCCATCGGCGGCCCGGGCCGGAATCCGGGGGGCGGCACCGGCCGGAACGCCGGCGGCGGCCGATGCATCCAGACCTCGCGCTGGCCGTACCATGGCTGGCCCCGGTAATGGCTATCCCAGTACGGTCCCAGCGAAAACCCGAGAATCGGCAAGCCGATCAGCGCGCCATACCGGACGATCGGCACGTAACTGCTTTGATACGGATAACTCAGATAGGCCGCCGCGACCCAGCCGCGAAGCTGGCCGAACCAGACGTCGCACCAGGTGTAGTCGGCCACGCAGCCTTCGATCTGCAGCGGCGTGCGATCCATCAGCGTGGCGACCAGCGGAAATTCCAGGCCGGGCCCCGCGCGCAGATTGACGGCGCCGATCGTGATCGCCGGCTGCGCCGACGCTGCCAGCGGCGCGCCCGCGACCAGCAGGCCGAGCGCCCAGCGGCGCATCGAAACGGTCATCCCAGGCATCCTGTATCAGTTCGATACTGCTTGAACGTCAACGCGCGACCGGGGTTGACGCCGAAGCGTCGAGCGGTGTGGCATGGGCGATGGCCGCCTCCTTGATCGAAGCGGCATCGACGGCGTCGGCCGAGGTCGGCACGACGGCGGGAGCGGCGTCCCGGTCTCCCCTCTGCCTGACGAAATCACGAAACAATTGCGCGGTCGACGCCAGCGCCCGCCCTTCCGGCTGGCACAGGTACCAGCTGCGCACGATCGGAAACGCATCGACCGTCAATGGCGCGATGATGCCGGCGGCCCGCCCGGCTTCGGCGACGCGGTCTGCCAGCACGGCCAACCCCAGCCCGTCGGCCAGTGCCTGCAGCACCGCCTCGTTGCTCCTGACTTCGAGCCGCACGTCCGGCAGGCAGGATTCGCCCTCTGGGTGCGAGGCCAGCGCCTGTTCGATCACGCGGCGCGAATCCGATCCCGGCTCGCGGCAGATCATCGGCTCGGCCATCAGCTCGGGCAGCGACAGCGCGGGGCCGCCGACCCACCGGTGCCCCGCCGGCGCATAGACCCGATAGCGGTCACGCCCCAGGCACAACCCGCTGGCCACGAGGGCGGGGCCGGGATCGCATAGCACCGCCAGGTCATCCTGGTGCGTGAGCAACCGCGCCAGCATCTGCTGGCGATTGGCCTCTTCCAACCGGATCCGGACGCGGGGAAACCGCCGGCAGAAAGCCGCCAGCGGCGCGTGCAGGTAGCCGTGTCCGGTGGGCGTCGTCGCCAGCCGCAGCGTTCCCTGCTCGGGGGCGTGCGCCTGCGCGAGGCGGCTCTCGGTACGCTGCAACAGGTCAATCAGCTCTTCGCAGCTTTGATGCAGCGCCTTGCCGACCTCGGTCAAATACAACTTCTTGCCGACCTGCTCGACCAGCGGTGCACCGACCGTATCGGTCAGCTTCTTCAATTGCGCCGACACCGTCGGCTGCGCGAGACAGACCTCTTCAGCGGCTCGCGTCAGACTGCCGAGCCGTGCGATGGCCTCGAAGACCAGCAGCTGCGGCAGCATGCCATGGCGGAAATAGCGTCGCGTCGACGGATGATGCATGCGCGTTGGACCCATTTGTCGTGTGTTCTACGGCAAAGGTCTTGCTCGCAGCGTTGACGCCGCCGGAACGCCCGGGAAGCCCCGTGAAACTCGAGGTGCCTCCGGAATGACGACCGTCCCGTGGGAGCTACTCCCCTTTGAACGAACCGTTCGACCCTTGAGGGTACGAACGGAGATCGATGCCCGTCCGCAATCAACCTGTCACCAAGCTGACAACATGGGGTTGGGAAAGATTAGCAGCTCTATCTGACGGGCTCAACGGAAATTGTCAGGAAATTGCAAGAAACCAATCACTTTGTCGGATGGCGTCGATCGATGTTCTTGATGGATCGAAGAACGCACTGCGTCGCATCACGGTTTTGAAGTGTTCCCCTCCAGAGGGCCTGCCGATAATCCCTCGAAAGAATGGCCGCCGCGGCGAAGCCGCCCTCGCTCCCGAGGACGGCGGGCCTCTCTCCCCTTGGGACGGCGGAACCCGCCTCGCTGCGGGCCGAGCGAGCGGGCCGATCCCCGGACGCGTTCGCACTTGTCTCTGGAGACGAACCTTGGATTTCTTCAACGCACAGTTCTTCGGCGCCTTGCTCGCCATCGTGGCGATCGATCTCGTGCTGGCGGGCGACAACGCCATCGTGATCGCGCTGGCCGCCCGCAAGCTCCCCGATCATCTGCGCAAGCGGGCGATCGTCTGGGGCACGATGGGCGCGGTGGTCGTACGCGCAGCCCTGACGGTCGTCGTCGTCTGGCTGCTGAAGATTCCCGGACTGATGCTGGCCGGTGGCCTGCTGCTGTTCTGGATCGCCTACAAGCTGCTGACCGACGATGATGGCGGCGAAGTCAAGGAGCATGGCGAGGCGTCGACTTCGTTCTGGGTCGCCATGCGCACGATCATCATCGCCGACGGCGTGATGGGCCTGGACAACATGCTGGCCGTGGCCGGCGCGTCGCACGGCAGCACGCTGCTGGTCATTCTGGGCCTGATCATCAGCATCCCGATCATGGTCTGGGGCAGCACGCTGATCCTGAAGCTGATCGACCGCTTCCCGATCATCCTGCAGCTCGGCGGCGCCGTGCTGGCGTGGACGGCTTGCTCGATGGTCATCCACGAACCGATGATCGCCGGCTACGTGCAGGATCCCAAGTGGCTGTCGTACATATTGCATGCGGTGGCGATCGCCGCGGTGCTCGGCATCGCCGCGCTCGTCAATCGCCGCAACCGCCAGCGGGCGCAAGAGCAGCGGCCGCATCGCGCCGCCCCGCAGACCTGAGGCGGGGCATGACCGGCGACGCAGCCGAGGCGGGCGCCCCCGCCTCTCGATGAGGAGGGCACGATGAACACGCTGATTCCGGTCGATGGTTCGGCCGCCTCGACGCGAGCCGTCCGCCACGTGCTGCAACAGCAAGCGCGACTCGGCCTGCGGCAGGCTCGGATCACGCTGCTGTCGGTGCAGCCGGTCCTGTATCGCCACATCACCCGCCATCTGCCCCGCGCCGAGCTGGCCGCCTACCGCGACTCGCGAGCGCGCGCCGCGCTGGCGCCCGCGATCGCGCTGCTGCGCGAGGCCGGCGTGCCGTATCGCGCGCTGGTCGCCGAAGGACCGATCGGTCAGGCCGTGCTCGACGAGGCGGCGCGGACCGGCGCCGACCAGATCGTCCTGGGCCTGCGCCGCAAGCCCGCCTGGCAGCGCATGCTGCTGCCCTCGATCAGCCGCGACGTGATGGACGGGGCGACGATCCCGGTGGCGATCCTCACCCAGGATAGCGCCCGCACCGACCTGTGGAGCCGTTTCGCGCTGCCGGCCGGCATCGGCATCGGCCTGACGGCGTGGATGCTCGCCGACTAGCCTTGGTTCGCGAGAAAGTACACGGGTACGTTTCGGCCGACCTTTGCTTAGGTTCGTCATGATCAGCGCCGCTGGGCGTACCGGTACGTTGCTTCGGACCTTTGCGTAGGCTTGTCGCGGCCGGCGCCGCCAGCGTGCGTATGCACGTTGCTGCGGACGGCTGCGCAGGCTTGTCACGGCCGGCGCCGCCGGGTACGTAAGCACGTTGCGGAGGACCTCCGCGTAGGATTGTCACGACCGGCGCCGCTGAATACATCGGCGCGTTGCCGCGGACCTCTGCATAGGCTTGTCACGATCGGCGCCGCCCCGCTCACACCCGTCGACTCCTCGGAGCCACTGTCGTTCAAGGGTGAAGTGCCCTGTCGATATCCGAGCGATGTCATCCATTGCTCGGATATCGCACGACACGAGTGGAACGGCCGGCGCTTCCCAACATGAATGGAACGACCTGAGCTTGCCAACACGAGCTGGATGACTGGCCGGACGGCAGGCGCATCAACGCACAGCCCATCGTGGTCTACGAATTGCGAACCGTGTGCTGACACCGGTGCCGGGCGTTGCCGTCGTGGGTGCGGGGCGGGGGGCCATAGGGAGC
>JAKPAM010000004.1 GCA_029779435.1 Pseudomonadota bacterium
GCGCCTGCCGCTGCCCGACGCCGGGCTCGACCGGCGTATTGCGATACAGGCCCAGCACCGTGACGATCGCGCCGCGCTGCCGCAGCACGTCGATCCACCGCTCGCTGCCGGTCTCGCCGCGCAGCACGAGCACGCGAAGCCCGGCGCAATCGCGTAGCCCGGGCTGCATGATCAGGTGATCGGCATCGAACGGCGCGCCAACCGGATGGATGACGTCGGCGAGCACCGCGCAGGACAGTCCGTCCGCCAGCGCCCGCAGGCTGCCGGGGCCGACGACGGCCAGTCGCGCATGCGGGGGCCATGCCCAGGCATCGGCCGCGCCCGTCGATGACGGCGCCGGCATGGAATCAGATCGAAGATCGGAGCGGGCATCGGAGCAAGCATCGGACGAGGCGTTCCGCGGCAGGTCTGCGCAGGCCGCCAGCATCCGCTCGATGGCCGTCGGCGACACCGGCACGATCCGGTCGTGCGCCGCGATCATCGTGCGAAGCGTCGCCGGGTCAGGCGCCGATGGCGAATCGGTGATCGTCGAGAACGGCAGCAGCAGGCTGTCGTGGCCGCGCTCGGCGAGCCGCCGGCGCATGGCGTCGACGCGGGCCGTCGATTGCGTGATGACGAGCCGCATCGAAGCGTGGGTCAGGGCACCGCCGCGCCGCCGAGATCATGGGCCAGCAGCGCCAATGCGCCCTGCCCGATCAGGTCGGCCGACACGCGCCGCCCGAGCGCCTCGGCCTCGTCGGCCGAATCGCCGTCGCCCTGCGCGCCGGCTTCGAGCATACGCGAACCGTCGAGGCTGGCGACGCGGGCGCGCAGCATCAGTCCGCCGCCCGGGCGCGGCTCGCAATAAGCGGCCAGCGGCACGCGGCAACTGCCGCCCAGCGCCCGCGACACCGCGCGCTCGGCTTGTACCTGGGCTTGCGTCGCCGCATCATTCAGCGGCGCCAGCCACGCTTGAAGATCATCGCGCCCGGCCAGGATCTCGATACCCAATGCCCCCTGGCCGGCGGCCGGCAGGCTGTCGGACGGCGGCAGCACCTGCCGGATCCGCTCCACCAGACCCAGGCGCTTCAGACCGGCGGCCGCCAGCACGATCGCGTCATAAGCGCCGCCATCGAGCTTGGCCAGCCGCGTGTTGACGTTGCCCCGCAGCGGCAGCACGGTCAGCGCCGGAAAGCGCCCGCGGATCTGCGCCGCCCGGCGCAGGCTGGACGTCCCGACACGCGCGCCGGCCGGCAGCGCGGCCAGCGAGTCGTAGCGATTGGAGACGAAAGCGTCGCGCGGATCCTCGCGCGACAGGATCGCGCCGAGCACGAAGCCGTCGGGCAGCAGCATCGGCACGTCCTTGAGCGAATGGACGGCCAGGTCGGCACGACCATCGAGCAGCGCGTGCTCGAGCTCCTTGGTAAACAGGCCCTTGCCGCCGATCTCGTTCAACGCCCGATCGAGCGTGCGATCGCCTTCGGTCGTCATCCCGAGGATGTCGACCCGGCATTCCGGATACAGCACGCGCAAGCGCGCCTGAACGTGCTCCGCCTGCCACATGGCGAGCCGGCTTTCGCGGGAAGCGATCACGAGCCGCGAGGGCGGATCGCGATCGGCTGAACGGGAAACAGGGCTAGGGACGGCGATGTCAGGTCACCAGGTTCTTGACCGTCGACCATTGCCGGCGGCTGACCGGCAAGCGTTCGGTGATGTCGCGCAAGACGACCTGCCAATAAGGGTCGCCACTCTCGGCGTCGCCCGTGGGCGTGACGCGCTCGAACCCGGCGATCGACGGCCGTGCGACCAGCGCATTGCGATGGATGCGCACGAAGCGATCGGCGAATTCCTCTTCGAGCGACGTCAGCGACTCTTCGATCAGGAACTCGCGTTCGCGGGTCCGGACCGTAATGTACTTCAGTTCGGCCTTCAGGTAGACGACCTGCTCGAGCGGCACGAGGATCACCCGCCCGCGCTCGTGCACCGACAAGTGCCGGCGGCGCGTATTGGTCGCCTTGGCAAGCTGGTCGATCGCCTGGATGTGATCGGCAGGCAGCCGCGTCAGCGCCCGCTTCAGCGCATCGTGCAGACGCTGCGCGCGCACCGGCTTGAGCAGGTAGTCGATCGCCCGGACCTCGAAGGCCTCGACGGCGAACTCGTCGAACGCCGTGGCGAAGATCACCAACGGCATCGGCCGCGGCGTTTCGCCCGACGCGGCCCGTGCCGAAATGTGGCGGGCCAGCTCGATACCGCTCATGCCGGGCATCTGCACGTCGAGCAGGACGATCTGGGGATGGGCAACTTCGATCTGCGACAACGCCTCGGGCGCATTGGCCGCTTCGCCGACGATCCGGTGCGGAAACGCGGGAGCCAGGTCCGCCAGCAATTCGCGCAGTCGCGAACGTGCGACGGGTTCGTCATCAACGATCAGGATTGAAATGGCGTCTGACATCTCTGCGCCGCCTTTCCTTGCGGTATGGGAATTCAAGAAACAAGCTGAACAACTGTCCGTCTGACGACGTCCGCAATTCGGCTTCCATATCGTACAGCAGCATCAAGCGCTCCCTGACATTGGAAAGCGCCATCTGGTTCCCCGGCCGGGCAGGTGCTACGGACCCGACCGGGTTGACGATTTCGACGCGAACCCGTTCACCAGGTTTGGAGATCTGGATCACGATTTCGCCTTCGGTGCTATTAGGCTCTATTCCGTGATGAACTGAATTCTCGATAAGCGGCTGTAAAAGCAGGGATGGAAGAAGAGCATCACCCGGCATGTCGTCTAAAAACCACTTGACTTTTAATCGCCCCGCCAATCTCAGCTGCTCGATCGCCAGGTATTGCTGGCACGTGACGACCTCTTCCTCGAGCGGTACGAGTTCGCGCGTATCGCGCATGAAGACGCGGAACAGATCGGCGAGGTCTTCGAGCGTGCGCTCGGCGCCGCGCGGGTCGCTGCGCATCAGGCCGAGCACGGTATTCAGGCTGTTGAACAGGAAATGCGGGCGGATCCGCGCCTGCAGCGCCTGCAGCCGCGCCTCGGCCAGCGACGGCGAGTACGCGCGCGCGCGCCAGCGCAGCGCCTCGATCACGACGTAGGCGATCGCCGCGGCGGCCACCCCGCGCATGACGATCCAATAGGCGATCGACCCGCCGTACGTGTCGCCGATGACGACCGGCTGCACGGAACAGGCGGTGAGCAGCGCGAGCACGGCCGGCACGCCGATGCCGATGCCCCACTGCATCATCGGGCGCCAGCCGTTGACGACCTTGCGCACCGCGCACAGCGCCACCAGCGAACCGAGCAGCACCGGCTCGACGATCACCGACAGGTCGACGAAGCGGTTCAGCGCGTCGAACACGCTGGTGGACAGGCCGAATGCCAGCATGGCCGCGGCCAGATTGACCGGGACGACGATGCGCAGCGCGATGCCGAGGTTGCAGCAGTCGGGCAGGATCGGCGCCTTGGCCCCGTCGGCGACTCGGCGTTGCCGTTCGGCATCGCCAGGCTTGCCGATCGCGGATTCGACGGCACCGCCGGCCAAACCCTGGGAGGGATTGGCCGGCTGGCCTGCGTCCGTGGACGCCGATGGGGAGGAGGCAGCCGTTGGCTGGAACTGGTTCATCTTATAATCCGGCGCTGCGAACAGATCGCAGTCCCACGCCGCTTCTCGTCAGAAGGCTTCATCGATCACGCTGCATCGACGAAGGGCCGGATGCCACGACCCGATCGGCACACCGCGGCGGCGCCATCGGCCAATAATGAAAAGGCAGATCGAAACACGCGCCTTGGGTCTGCTTCTGTCGCCTGGACGACCTTCAAAGATAGAACGACGTTTGTGCGGGAATTATGACAGATCAATTCAGCAAGAAAACCGAAGCGTGGTCTGCCCGCTTCAATGAACCGGTCTCGGAGTTGGTCAAACGCTACACTGCGTCGGTCGATTTCGATAAAAGGCTGGCCGATGTCGATATCGAGGGCTCGCTCGCCCATGCGGAAATGCTGCAAGCGGTCGGCGTATTGACTGCCGATGACCTCGCGGCAATCCGCGGCGGGATGAAAACGATTCGCGATGAAATCGCCAATGGCCGTTTCATCTGGTCGCTCGATCTCGAAGACGTTCATCTGAACATCGAGAAACGGCTGACCGACTTGATCGGCGATGCCGGCAAGCGGCTGCACACGGCCCGCTCGCGCAACGACCAGGTCGCCACCGACATCCGCCTGTGGCTGCGCGGCACGATCGACGAGAGTCGCCACCTGCTCGCGCAACTGCAGCAGGCGCTTCTGGATCTGGCGGAGGAGCACGCCGACACCATCATGCCGGGCTTCACGCACCTGCAGGTCGCGCAGCCGATCACGTTCGGCCATCACCTGCTCGCTTATGTCGAGATGTTCGCGCGCGACGCCGAGCGGCTGGCCGACTGTCGCAAGCGGGTCAACCGCCTGCCGCTGGGTGCCGCGGCGCTGGCCGGCACCACTTATCCGATCGACCGCGAGCGTGTGGCGCGCACGCTGGGCTTCGACGGGGTCTGTGAGAACTCCCTCGATGCCGTGTCGGATCGCGATTTCGCGATCGAGTTCTGCGCGGCCGCGTCGGTGCTGATGATGCACGTCTCGCGGCTGTCCGAGGAACTGATCATCTGGATGTCGGCGCGCGTCGGCTTCATCGACCTGGCTGACCGCTTCTGCACCGGCTCGTCGATCATGCCGCAGAAGAAGAATCCGGACGTCCCCGAACTCGCACGCGGCAAGACCGGTCGCGTCTATGGCCACCTGATGGCGCTGCTGACGTTGATGAAGGGGCAGCCGCTGGCTTACAACAAGGACAATCAGGAAGACAAGGAGCCGCTGTTCGATACGGCGGACACGCTGGTCGAGACGTTGCGGATCTTCACCGACATGGTCGGTGGCATCCGCGTCAAGGCCGATCGGATGCGGGCGGCGGCGACCGAGGGCTTCGCGACGGCGACCGACCTGGCCGACTACCTGGTCCGCAAGGGGCTGCCGTTTCGCGACTCGCACGAGATCGTCGCCCACGCGGTTCGCCTGGCCGGCGACAGCGGCCGCGACCTGGCCGAGCTTCCGTTGGCGGAGTTGCAGGCATTCAGCCCGCTGATCGCCGAGGACGTCTTCGCGGTGCTGACACCAGAAGGCTCGGTCGCCTCGCGCAACCATCGGGGCGGCACCGCCCCCGACCAGGTCCGGCAGGCGATCGCCCGCGCGCGGACCCGGCTGGGAACAGATTCGCCCTGAGCTTCATCACGGCCGGCGCCACCAGACAAATAGCCTCGTTGTAGCGGGACTTTGCGCGGGCTTGTCGCGGCCGGCGCCGCCGGATGCTTCGGTGCGCGGCTCCAGGCCTTTGCGCCAGCGTGTCACGATCAGCGCCGCCGGATGCATCGGCGCGTTGCTGCGGACCTCTGCGCAGGCTTGTCACGGCCGACGCCGTCGGGTACGTAAGCACGTTGCGGCGGACCTCCGCGTAGGCTTGTCACGACCGGCGCCGCTGAATGCATCGGCGCGTTGCCGCGGACCTCTGCGCAGACTTGTCACGATCGGCGCCGCCGGGTGTGAGCGGGGCGGCGCCCAACGAGACCGCTCGTAATCGGTCGCCGCCCCGCTCACACCCGTCGACTCCTC
>JAKPAM010000010.1 GCA_029779435.1 Pseudomonadota bacterium
TGACCCGCGCGGGCACCGGGCACCGAGGAGTTTTCTTGAGCGACCGTCTGCAACGATTCGTACTGCGCAATGCCCCGGTGCGCGGCGAACTGGTTTCCCTGGACCTGTCATGGTCCGAGGTCGTCATCCGCCATGCGCTGCCGCCGTCGGTGCGCAACCAGCTCGGCGAGCTGGCGGCCGCCGGCCTGCTGCTGGCGGCCACGCTGAAATTCGAGGGCAAGCTGATCCTGCAGATCCATGGCAAGGGCCCGGTATCGCTGTATGTCGTCGAATGCGATGCCAGCGGCCGCTTTCGGGCGACCGTCAAACTGCGCGCGGACACGCCGGTGCCCGATGATGCGACGCTGGACCAACTCGTCAACGCCGATGGCGACGGCCGCTTCGTCGTCACGCTCGATCCGGGCCCCGGGGCGGGCCAGACCTATCAGGGCATCGTGCCGTTCGACGGCGGCACGATCGCCAAGGCGCTCGAACACTACATGGCGCGTTCGGAGCAGCTGCCGACACGCTTATGGCTGGCGGCCGATGAGCATCGCGCCACCGGCCTGCTGCTGCAACGCCTGCCCGATCACGGCGGCAAGGCCGGCCGCGGCGAAGGCGCGGCGATCGACGAGGACGGCTGGGACCGGATGAATCACCTGGCCGACACCGTCAGCGCCGAGGAGCTGCTGACCTTGCCGGCCAATGAGGTCCTGCGGCGGCTGTTCTGGCAGGAGACCCTGGAGGGACGCGAAGACCGGGCGTGCCGCTTCGAGTGCTCATGCAACCGGACGAAGGTGGGCGCGATGCTGAAGATGCTGGGGCGAGCCGAGATCGATGAGGTGCTGGCCGAGCAGTCGCGCGTGACCGTGCACTGCGATTTCTGCAACCAGGCCTACGAGTTCGATGCCGTGGACTGCGCCGAACTGTTCGCGACCGATCATCCGGATCTGCGCCCGCCGGGGAGCGAAGCGCTGAATTAGTGCCCTGCTAGCGCTATTCGCTGCTGCGGCGTCCGGCGCCATGGCGGCGCCAGATCGATTCGGGCTGCTGCGCCGTGTATCGCCCGGCATCGGCGGTACGGATGTCGAAGCGGCTGGCGCCCGGCGAGCCGGACGTTCCGCGCTGCGGCGTCGACGACACGCTACCCTCTCCCGACGGATTGATCTGCACGTAGAGCTCGTCGGGGCGGACCATGCCGAGCTCGTAGCGGGCGCGTTCCTCGATCGCGACGAGGCCGCGCCGCAGGTCCGCGACCTCGTTTTCGAGCGCGGCGTTGCGCAGGCCTTGCGCGGCATTGTCCTGATGCTGGCGGTCGAGCTGCCGATCGAGTTCCCACACGCGCACCCACCCTCCCTTACCCAGCCACAGCGGGTATTGGATGGCGACGACGAGTGCGGTAAGGACGATTGGCAGAACGCGCATGGAGTCAGACTTTAACATCGAGCGACGAGAAAATCGCCGCTCGATGTCCGGAAAACATCACCCGAGATTGAAAAACGCGGCACGCCCCGGATAGGTCGCGACGTCGCCCAGATCCTCTTCGATCCGCAGCAACTGGTTGTACTTGGCGATGCGGTCCGAGCGGCTCATCGAGCCGGTCTTGATCTGCAGCGCGTTCGTGGCCACCGCGATGTCGGCGATCGTCGTGTCCTCGGTTTCACCCGAACGGTGCGAGACGACCGACGTGTAGTTGTTGCGCTTGGCCAGCTCGATCGCCGCGAAGGTCTCGGTCAGCGTGCCGATCTGGTTGATCTTGATCAGGATCGAGTTGGCGACGCCTTCATCGATGCCCTGCTGCAGGATCCGCGTGTTGGTGACGAACAGGTCGTCGCCGACGAGCTGGACGCGATCGCCGAGCACGTCGGTCAGGTGCTTCCAGCCGTCCCAATCGTTCTCGGCCATGCCGTCCTCGATCGAGATGATCGGGTATTTGTCGCACCAGCCGGCCAGCAGGCCGGTGAACTCCGGCGGCGTCAGGATCTTGCCCTCGCCTTCCAGGTGGTACTTGCCGTCGCGGTAGAACTCGGAGCTGGCGCAATCGAGTCCGAGCACGATGTCGCGCCCCGCCTCGTAGCCGGCGGCCTGGATCGCCTCGATGATCAACTGGATCGCGGCCTCGTGGTCGGCCACGCTCGGCGCGAACCCGCCTTCATCGCCGACCGCGGTCGACATGCCGCGATCGTTCAGCAGCTTCTTCAGGCTGTGGAAGACTTCGGCGCCGTAGCGCAGCGCCTCGCGGAACGTCGGCGCGCCGACCGGCAGGATCATGAACTCCTGCAGGTCGAGGTTGTTGTTAGCGTGCGCACCACCGTTGATGACGTTCATCATCGGCACCGGCAGCGACATCGCGCCCGAACCGCCGAAGTAGCGGTACAGCGGCAGGCCGGATTCCTCGGCCGCCGCCTTGGCGACCGCCATCGACACGGCCAGCATCGCGTTGGCGCCCAGGCGCGACTTGTTGTCGGTGCCGTCCAGGTCGATCAGCGTGCGATCGATGTACGCCTGCTCGGACGCGTCGAGCCCCATGATCGCTTCGGAGATCTCGGTGTTGATGTGCTCGACTGCCTTGAGCACGCCCTTGCCCAGGTAGCGGGACTTGTCGCCATCGCGCAGTTCGATCGCTTCGCGCGAGCCGGTGGACGCGCCGGAGGGCACCGCCGCGCGCCCCATGACGCCGGATTCGAGCAGCACATCACACTCGACGGTCGGATTACCGCGTGAATCGATAATCTCGCGGCCTACGATATCTACGATCGAACTCATTGGACTCCCTCAACGACGGTCATGTTGAAAATTCTGGTGGCGACGGATCCGGATCTGCTCGCTCGTGAACAGGCCCTGACCGCTAGCCGAGCAATGCCGATTCCGCGAAGCCGTCGCGCTTGACCAGCGCATCGATCGCCTGCATCGTGCGCAGCAGTTCGGCGATTCGCGGCAGCGGCCAGGCGTTGGGCCCGTCGGACAGCGCCTTGTCGGGATCCGGGTGCGTTTCCATGAACACGCCGGCGACGCCCGTGGCCACTGCCGCGCGCGCCAGCACCGGCACGAACTCGCGCTGGCCGCCGGAACGCGTGCCCTGCCCGCCCGGCAACTGCACCGAATGCGTGGCGTCGAACACCACCGGACAACCCGTCTCGCGCATGATCGCCAGCGAGCGCATGTCGGAAACCAGGTTGTTGTAACCGAACGAGACGCCGCGCTCGCACGCCATGAACCGATCCGGATCGAGGCCGGCCTCGACCGCCGCCTCGCGGGCCTTGTCGATGACGTTGACCATGTCGTGCGGCGCGAGGAACTGGCCTTTCTTGATGTTGACCGGCTTGCCGCTCTGGGCGACCGCCCGGATGTAGTCGGTCTGCCGGCACAGGAAGGCCGGCGTCTGCAGCACGTCGACGACCGCCGCCACCGGCGCGACCTGGTCGACCTCGTGCACGTCGGTCAGGACCGGGACGCCGATCTTCGCGCGCACCGTATCCAGGATCGCCAGCCCCCGGTCCATGCCCTGTCCGCGGAACGACTTGCCCGAACTGCGGTTGGCCTTGTCGAACGAGGACTTGTAGATGAACGGGATGCCGAGCGCCGCGGTGATGTCCTTGAGCTGCCCGGCCGTATCGAGCGCCATCTGTTCGGACTCGATGACGCACGGCCCGGCGATCAGGAAGAACGGGCGGTCGAGTCCCGCTTCGAAGCCACACAGTTTCATCAGGCCGCCTCGCGTTTGCCGGCCTGGTTCGCCCGGGCGAGCGCGGCCTGCACGTAGGAGATGAACAGCGGATGCCCGTTGCGGGGCGTCGACGTGAACTCGGGGTGGAACTGCACGCCGACGAACCACGGATGCGCGTGCGGACCGTGCTGCGGCATCTCGATCATCTCGCACAGCGCCTCGCTGGGCGTGCGCGCGGAGACGATGAGGCCGGCTTTCTCGAGCCGCTCGACGTAATGGTTGTTGACCTCGTAGCGATGGCGATGCCGCTCGTTGACCGACTCGCCATAGATGCGCGACGCCAGCGTGCCCGGCGCGATCGGGCAGCGCTGGGCACCCAGGCGCATCGTGCCGCCCAGGTCCGACGCGTCGCTGCGCTGCTCGACGCGCCCTTCGCGATCGAGCCACTCGGTGATCAGGCCGACGATCGGATGCGGGGACGCCGGATCGAACTCGGTGCTGTTCGCACCGTCCAGCCCGCAGACGTGGCGCGCGTACTCGATGACGGCCAGCTGCATGCCCAGGCAGATGCCCAGGTACGGGATCCGGTTCTCGCGTGCGTACTGGATCGCGCGGATCTTGCCTTCGACGCCGCGCCGGCCGAAACCGCCAGGCACCAGGATCGCGTCGAAACGCCCGAGCGTGTCCGGGCCGTCCGATTCGATCTGCTCGGAATCGATGTATTCGATGCGCACGTGGCTGCGCGTATGGATGCCGGCGTGGGTCAGCGCTTCGGTCAGCGATTTGTACGACTCGGTCAGATCGACGTACTTGCCGACCATCGCGATGCGGATCTCGTACTGCGGATGGGTGATCGCCTCGACGAGCCGGTCCCACATCGTCAGGTCGGCCGGCCGCGTCTCGAGCCGCAGCAGCTCGCACAGCTTGCCGTCGACGTTCTGATCGTGAAGCATCCGCGGGATCTTGTAGATGCTGTCGGCATCCCACACCGAGATCACGCCATCGAGTTCGATGTTGGAGAACAGCGACAGCTTGGCGCGCTCGTCATCGGGAATCGGGCGGTCGGCGCGGCACAGCAGCATGTCGGCCTGGATGCCGATCTCGCGCAGCTTCTGCACCGAATGCTGGGTCGGCTTGGTCTTGAGCTCGCCGGCCGACTTGATGAACGGCACCAGCGTCAGGTGGATGAACGCCGAGTTGCCGCGGCCCAGCTTCAGGCTCATCTGGCGCACGGCTTCGAGGAACGGCAGCGACTCGATGTCACCCACCGTACCGCCGATCTCGACGATCGCGACGTCGGCCGCATCGGGGGTTCCGACCGCGGCGCCCCGTTCGATGAACGCCTGGATCTCGTTGGTGATATGCGGGATCACCTGGACCGTGCGGCCCAGGTACTCGCCGCGACGCTCCTTGCGGATCACCGAATCGTAGATCTGGCCGGTCGTGAAATTGTTGGAGCGCTTCATCTTCGCGTTGACGAAGCGCTCGTAGTGACCGAGGTCCAGATCGGTCTCGGCACCGTCCTCGGTGACGAAAACCTCGCCATGCTGGAACGGGCTCATCGTTCCAGGATCGACGTTGATGTACGGATCGAGCTTGAGGAGGGTGACTCGCAGGCCGCGCGATTCGAGCAGCGCAGCGATCGAAGCCGCCGAGATCCCCTTGCCCAACGACGAGACGACCCCGCCGGTGACGAAAATGAACTTGGTCATTATGGCTGCAGCGGAAATGGCGATTATAGATCAACCGGCCATGGCAACACCGCCAGGATCTCGAAGCCTTCGCTCTCGCCGACGCCCGCTCTCAGGCTCGCGCCCAGCGGCCGCAGCCGCTCGACCAGATCGGCCCACGCGGGATTGGCCAAGAGCGCGCGGTCGGCCTGGCGGCTGCGCGCGTCGTGCGAGATCTGCAGCGTGAGCTGGCCGTCCTCGCTGCGTGCCGAGATCAGCGCCAGCGTCGGCATCGACCACCACAGCTCGGGTTGCGCGGCGTCCTGCAGCGCCAGTTCGGCGATCCGCATCGCCAGCGCTTCGACGTCGGGCTCGCCGAGCCCGAACCGCTCGACCGTATCGGGCTTGGTCAGCAGCTCGAACCGCTGCGAGGGCCGGCGCAGGCGCCAGTCCTCGACCAGCGCCCGCAGCGCGCTGACCAGGCCCTCGCCTACCAGGGTCTCGGGACGCACGCTGCGCAGCACGTGGCGAATGTGCGCGAGCACGCCGTCCGAGCCGGTCTTGATCATCGTGGCCAGTTGGGCCAGCGACGGTTCGGTCGCACCGAGCCGGTGCTCGAGCGTCTGGCCCAGCGTGCGCAGGGCCGCGATCTGCTCGGCCATGCCTTCGACGTCGCGGGCCACGCGCTTGCGTTCCTCGTCCAGCTCGCTCTCGAAGCGCAGGGCCATCGCACGCGCCAGTTCGGCGTCCTGCTGCGCCTGCCGCAGTTGCGCCTCGAGCGCCAGATGCTCTTCGATCTGCTGGCGAACGGCGGGTTGCTCGAAGCGCGACAGATCGAGGCGCGGCGGCGGGGGAACGTCTGCCTGAGTCATCGTGAAAGCGGCCCGGAGGAGGATGGAAGAAGGGGGTGGGAGCAGCGGTTCGCCGACATTCTATCGGCCACGGGGCTGTCCCCGCGTCTCGGCCTCGCACGGCGTCTGCCTGCCCCAACGATCCGATCGAATCGATGCGCCCGCGACGCCCATACCGTCCGTCGCCGCCGCTCGCCCCTTACCGCCACTTATATAATCTAGCCCGTTGGATCCGCTCGCCGTCCGCCATCCGTCGGGCAGCGTTCCTCCCCACTTCACATCGCCGAGCCGCCGCAGCGGATCGGCCCAGGAGATTGCATGAGCAACAAGGTGTATCCCAGCGCGGGCGCTGCGCTGGCCGATCTGGTCAAGGACGGCCAGATGGTCGCCGTCGGCGGCTTCGGCCTGTGCGGCATCCCGGAGGCGCTGATCCTGGCATTGCGCGATTCCGGCGTGCAGAACCTGACCGCGATCTCGAACAACGCCGGCGTCGACGGCTTCGGCCTCGGCATGCTGCTGGCCACGCGGCAGATCCGCAAGATGATCGCCAGCTACGTCGGCGAGAACAAGGAGTTCGAACGGCAGTACCTGGCCGGCGAACTCGAACTGGAGTTCACGCCGCAGGGCACGCTGGCCGAGAAGCTGCGCGCCGGCGGCGCCGGCATCCCGGCGTTCTTCACGCAGACCGGCTACGGCACGATCGTCGCCGAAGGCAAGGAGACGCGCGAATTCGACGGCAAGCACTACGTGATGGAGCGTTCGCTGGTGCCCGACCTGTCGCTGGTCAAGGCCTGGAAGGCGGACGAATCGGGCAACCTGATCTTCCGGCGCACCGCGCGCAACTTCAACCCCAACGTGGCGATGGCCGGCAAAGTGACCGTCGCCGAGGTCGAGCAGATCGTCGAGGTCGGCGAGCTCGATCCGGACGAGATCCATCTGCCCGGCATCTACATTCACCGCCTGGTGCTGAACACCACCCCCGAGAAACGGATCGAGCAACGCACGATCCGCGCCGCGAACTGATCGGAGAACAGACGACATGGCCTGGACCAGAGACCAGATGGCGGCGCGCGCGGCCAAGGAATTGCGCGACGGTTTTTACGTGAACCTGGGTATCGGCCTGCCGACGCTCGTGGCCAACCACCAGCCGCCCGGCATGCAGGTGTGGCTGCAGTCCGAGAACGGCCTGCTCGGCATCGGCCCGTTTCCGACCGAGGAAGAGGTCGACGCCGACCTGATCAACGCCGGCAAGCAGACGGTGACCACGCTGCCCGGTTCGTCGATCTTCTCGAGCGCCGATTCGTTCGCGATGATCCGCGGCGGCAAGATCAACCTGGCGATCCTCGGCGCGATGCAGGTCAGCAAGACCGGCGACCTCGCGAACTGGATGATCCCCGGCAAGATGGTCAAGGGCATGGGCGGGGCGATGGACCTGGTCGCCGGCGTGGGCCGCGTGATCGTGCTGATGGAGCACACCGCCAAGAAGAAGGACGGCGGCATCGACCTGAAGATCCTCGACACCTGCGCGCTGCCGTTGACCGGCGTGGGCGTCGTCGACCTGATCATCACCGACCTGTGCGTGCTCGAAGTCACGCCCGAGGGCCTGAAGCTGCTCGAGCTGGCACCGGACGTCACCCTCGAAGAGGTGCGCGAGAAGACCGGCTGCGAGGTGCTGGCCGGCGTGCCGGCCTGAACACGGCGCGTTCGCGCCGCCATGCCAGCGTAGCGCGGCACGGCGCATCGAGCGAGGCCGCAGCCGCTTGCGGCGTACGGCCCGCGCCGCCCTCCGTCCTCAGTCGCGCAGTCGCGCGATGCCGCTGACCGGATCGACATCGGCGCGCCGCGTCAGCAGTGCCTTGACGTCGTCCGGCCAGGGCACGGACTTCTTCAGCCGCCGATCGATCCAGACCACCTTGGCGCCGCCGCGCGCGTGCACGGTGTCCGGATCATTGCTGTGCGACATCTCGGCCAGCGTCTGCACGCTGGAGCGGCCGATCTGCGCCGTGTACAGGCGCAGCCGGACGGTGCCCGGATACTTCAGCTCCTTGAGGAATTCGCAGAACGCGTTGACGACGACGATCCCCTGGTTCGCCTCGCCCCGCGCGCGCAACGCGTCGAACCAACTGATCCGGCCCTGTTCCAGATAACGGAAGTACGTGACGTTGTTGACATGGCCCATCATGTCCATGTCGCCCCACCGGATCGGCAGATCGAGTTCGAGGACCAGGGTGCGCGGAATATCGGGATCAAAAAGCATCGGTCGAGCGTCGGGTCGAAGCGGTTGAAGGCAAGGTCGGCGCCGGTCGAGCGCCGGGGGCGAAGCCGGCGCCGATGAGAAGCCGGAGGTCAGGATGGCCCCGACCGGATACCAGAGGTCAGGCCGGAGCCGGCTGGGCGCCGGGTCATGGTTCCGCCGGCAACTGCCACACAGCGATGACGGTCACGAAGGCGATGGCCGCCATCGCGAGCAGCAGGGTCTCGAAGCCCGCGGCCTTGACGGCCGGCCCCAGCGCCCAGACCGCCAGCGAACTGCCGCCGAAACCCACGGCCAGACGCATGCCCGTCACCCGCGACCGCAGCGAATCGTCGACGTAGCGGAAGATCATCGCATCGGTGAACGGAATCGCGCCGAAGATCACCGCCATGAACGCGACCTGCAGCACGAGCAGCCACCATCCGGATGCCGTCGACGCCAGCAGGAACAACGGCACCATCATCACGACGATCCCCAGATACAGGCGGCGGAGAGGATAGCGATCGATCAGCCGACCCACCAGCACCTGCGTCACCGAGGCGATCGCGTACACGCCGGCCAGCAGCGCGCCGAGCGACGCCGGATCCTCGATGATGCCGACGAAGCGCTCGCGCAGCAGGTGCGCGTTGCCATTGGTGGTCAGGTTGAACAGCAGGCTGCCGGTGACCGCCGTCGCGGTCATCACCGCGAACACGCGCGCCATCATCGCCGGCGGCAGCACGATCGACGCCTTGTTGTTCCGCTTGGCCGGCGCCTCGGTCTCGGGTGGGCACCAGCGCGCGAACAGCAAGCCGCAGGCCAGGCTGATCACGCCCGGCACGATGAACGCCATCCGCCAGCCGAAGTACTTGACCAGGAACCCGGTGATCAGCGCGGCGACCGCGATGCCCAGGTTGCCGGCCAGACCGTTGATGCCGATCGTCAGGCCGGGCTTGGTGGCGTTCTGCACCAGCATCGGAATGCCGACCGGGTGATAGATCGACGCGAACGCCCCCAGCAGCGTCAGCGCGCAGGCAAGCTGCCAGACACCGTGCGTCATCGCGACGAGCAGCGACGACAAGCCGATCCCGATGAAGAAGATCAGCATCATGCGGCGCCGGCCCCACAGGTCGCCCAGCCGCCCCGACGGCAGCGATCCGAGGCCGAACATGACGAACGCGCCGACGCTGAACGGCATCAGGTCTTCCCAGCTCGCCCGGCCGAACTCGGCCGCCATCGCGGTGACGGCCGTCGCGAAGATCAGCAGGAACATGTGATCGAGCGCGTGGCCGATGTTGAGCAGCAATGAAACGCTGCGACGAGTCTCGGTCATGGTGATTCCATCCAACGGACCGGTATGCCAGGCCGGCAAAAAACGTGCGATCAGGCTCGCGTTGCGGGAAATCCCGCATGGCATCGGGCGATCAATCTATCATCGGTCCGAGCGTCCGTCCCGCTTCGTTGCGACAATGAATATCGCGAAATGGACACCGGCACGGCCATCACCGGCAAAGGGCCTGTCTGATTTCCGTACCGCAAAACATCGACCCCGAAATACCGACGCCATACGCCCCGCCGACCCGCTCCAACCCCCTTTACCAACCCTCCCCACCAACCCTCCCCACCAACCCGCCGCACCAACCCACCTCGATCAGCACACCTCGATCAACACACCCGAACGACAGCGACAGCGATGCGACGAGAACGCCCTTCGATCGGCGACAGCGCCCGGTACGCGGCTTCGGCCGCGGGCCCGGCCACCGGCCAGACGATCGGACCAGCCGTCGGCGGGCCCGCCGATGGCATGGCCGCCCGCTCGACGTCGGCCGGCGACTACCAGCACGTGCCCCGCCCGGTCGCGGCGATGCCCAAGTCGTTTCCCGACGGCTACGCGATCGATTGGCACCGGCACGAGCGCCATCAGTTGCTGTTCGCGACCAGCGGCGTGATGTCGGTCGCCACGGTCGATGCGAGCTGGGTCGTACCGACCGAGCGGGCGCTGTGGCTGCCGGCGGGTATCGATCATCGCGTCACGATGAGCGGCACCGTGCGGATGCGCACGCTATACCTGGGCGAGGCCGCCAGCGCTTCGATGCCGGCGGCCTGCACGGTGATCGGTGTCACGCCGCTGCTGCGGGAACTGATCGTCCGCGCCACGCGCCTGCCCGTCCTTTACGACGAGCGCGGCCCGGCCGGCCGGCTGATGCAGGTGCTGCTCGACGAGCTGTACGCGATGCCCTCGTTGCCGCTGCATCTGGCGCTGCCGATCGATCCGCGGCTGCGCGACCTGTGCCGGCAGATCCTGAGCGAGCCGTCACGCGACGAGACGCTCGAGCATTGGGCCGGCATGCAAGGCATTAGCGCACGCACGCTGGCGCGGCGGTTCCGCGCGCAGACCGGGATGAGCTTCGGGCAGTGGCGCCAGCAGGCGCGGCTGCTCGAGGCGCTGAGAAGGCTGGGCAGCGGGCAATCGGTGACCGCGGCCGCGCTGGACGTCGGCTACGACAGCGCGAGCGCGTTCAGCGCGATGTTCAAGCGCACGCTGGGGCTGACGCCGGTCGACTACCTGAGCCGACAGCGCCGGCCCACGGACTAGGGAGTCCTCTCTCTTCTAAGCACCCGGGAACGCATCGTTCAAACGCCGAACCCGTCGTCGGCCGCGATCACCGCGCCATTGACGAAGTGCGAATCATCGTCCGCCAGCAACAGCAGCAGTCCGTCCAGGTCCGACGGCTGACCGACGCGCTTGCGCGGCATCATGTCGATCAATTTCTGGCCGGCCTTGGTCTCCCAATGGTGCGCGTTGATCTCGGTGGCGATGTAGCCGGGACAGATCGCGTTGACATTGATGTTGTACCGGCCCCATTCGAGCGCCATCGCGCGGGTCATCTGCGCGACCGCCGCCTTGGTCATGCAATAGACACCGATCTGCGCGAGGACCTTGAGCGCCGCCATCGACGCGATGTTGATGATGCGTGCCTGGCGCGCGCTGCCCGGCTGCTGTCGCTCCGACTCCTTGGCGCGCTCGATCATCCGTCGTGCGACCTCCTGCGCGACGAAGAACGCGCCGCGCGTGTTCGTGTCGAACATGAAGTCATAGTCGGCCGGCTTGACGTCGATCAGCCGCTGCGTGGTGCTGACGCCGGAATTGTTGACCAGGATGTCGATCGGGCCGGCATCCTTCTCGGCTTGCGCGACGGCGGCGGCGATGCTCGCGTGATCGGTGACATCCAACGCCACGACGTCGGCCGCGCCGCCGTCCGCCTCGATTTCGGCCCGCAGCTCCTTGAGCCGATCGAGACGGCGCGATGCCAGCACCACTTGCGCGCCGCTGCGGGCCAATACCTTCGCGAAACGCGCGCCGAGCCCGCTCGAAGCTCCCGTCACCAGCGCTACCTTACCCCCCAAATCTGCCTGCAGTGCCACGTCGATCTCCACTCGATGCCTGATGTGCCAGGCGCGTAGTTTGCACGTCCCGGACAATTACCGGAAAATCCGTAGGTTAATGAATGAGGTGGCTTGGATGGAAATCGAACGAGAGTCGATGGAATTCGACGTGGTGGTGGTCGGGGGCGGCCCGGCGGGCTTGGCGACGGCGATCCGGATCAAACAGTTGGCCGCCGAGAAAGGCAGCGAAGTCAACGTCTGCCTGATCGAGAAGGGATCGGAGATCGGCGCCCACATCCTGAGCGGCGCGGTCATGGATCCGCAGGCATTGACCGAATTGATTCCGGACTGGAAGGAAAAAGGCGCGCCGCTGAACCAGCCCGTGACGAGCGACGAAGTCCTGTTCCTCAGCGAAGGCGGCAGCGTGAGCGTGCCGCAATTCCTGATTCCCGGAAACTTCCACAATCACGGCAACTACGTGATCAGCCTCGGAGCCGTCGCCCGGTGGATGGGCGAGCAGGCCGAAGCGCTGGGCGTCGAGATCTTCCCCGGCTTTCCCGCCGCCGAGATCCTCTACAACGATGATGGCTCGGTGCGCGGCGTCGCCACCGGCAACATGGGCGTCGGCCGCGACGGCGAGCCGACCGATGCGTTCCAGCCCGGCATGGAACTGCTGGCCAAGTACACGGTCTTCGCCGAAGGCGCGCGCGGGCACCTCGGCAAGCAGTTGATCGCGCGATACAAGCTCGACCAGGGTAAGGACCCGCAGAGCTACGCGATCGGCGTCAAGGAGCTGTGGGAGATCCCGGCCGACAAGGCCAAGCCCGGCCTCGTCGTGCATACGGCCGGCTGGCCGATGGACAACGACACCTACGGCGGTGGCTTCCTGTACCACCTCGAGGACAACAAGGTGACGCTGGGCTTCGTCACCGGCCTCGACTACCAGAACCCGTACCTGAGCCCGTTCGAGGAAATGCAGCGCTGGAAGACCCATCCGGCGATCCGCGTCCACATCGAGGGCGGCAAGCGGCTCGGCTATGGCGCGCGCGCGATCACGGCCGGCGGCATCCTCAGCCTGCCCAAGACGGTGTTCCCGGGCGGTGCGCTGGTCGGCTGCGACGCCGGCTATCTGAACGCGTCCCGGATCAAGGGCAGCCACGCCGCGATCAAGAGCGGCGCGCTGTGCGGCGAGGCCATCTTCGAGGCCCTGGCGGCGGGCCGGCAGTACGACGAACTGACCGCCTACCCGGCGGCGTTCGAGGCGAGCTGGCTCAAGACCGAGCTCGAGAAGGCACGCAACTTCAAGCAGTGGTTCAAGAAGGGATTCAAGGTCGGCTCGCTGATGACCGGCATCGAGCAATGGCTGCTGCCCAAGCTCGGCATGAACAACCCCCCATGGACCATCCACCGGACCGAACCCGACTACGCGCGCCTGAAGCCGGCGTCCGAATGTTCGCCGATCACCTATCCGAAACCCGATGGCAAGCTGACTTTCGATCGCTTGTCCAGTGTATTCATTTCAAACACCAATCACGAAGAGAACCAGCCGATTCACTTGACGCTGAAAGACTCTTCAGTGCCCGTGGCGATCAATCTGGCTCGCTTCGCAGGACCCGAGCAACGCTATTGCCCGGCAGGTGTCTATGAATTCGTGAAGAGCGAAACCGACAATTCGGACCGCCTGCAGATCAATGCGCAGAACTGCGTGCATTGCAAGACCTGCGACATCAAGGACCCGACGCAGAACATCGTCTGGGTCACGCCCGAAGGCGGTGGTGGTCCCAATTATTCCAACATGTAACGCACGTGACAAAGCACCCGCCAGGAATCACCGGGCGGGTGCTTGCGGGGGCTAGACAGCCGCCCGCTGACCTTCAACTAGCCGTGCGGCAAGCCTGAAGCAAGCCGCTCAGCCAGCCTGGTGGCTTCGCGGGGGGCTTTACCGTCAGCGGCCGCGGCCGTAGCCGCCGCCACCACCGTAACCACCACCACCACCGCCGCCGTAGCCGCCGTCACGACCGCCACCGCCTTCGCGGCCGCCGCCATAACCACCGCCGCCACCGCCGCCGTAGCCACCACCACCGCCGCCGCGGTTGTAGCCGCCGCCACCACCGCCGCCACCGCCTCCGGGGCCACGGCGGAAGCCGCCGCCGCCACCGCCCGCCTGCTCACGAGCTTCGTTCACGACCAGGCTGCGGCCTTCGACCGAATAGCCATTCAATGCGGTGATCGCTTTCTGGGCCGCTTCCGCATTGCTCATCGTGACGAATCCAAATCCACGCGAACGACCGGTCTCACGGTCGGTCACGATACGGGCATCCGTGACTTCACCATGGGCGCCGAACAGCTGGGACAGTTGGGCGTCTGTGGCGCGCCAAGGCAGGTTGCCTACATAAATCTTGGTCATCAATATCCTCGAAACCGATAGAAATATTGCATTTCGAGGCGAACCATGGTCAGCGAACCGGAAATGCAACAAAGAGAACACGAAGGTTCGTACGTCGGGGTGCCGTGAGTGGGAACCAGAAGCCGTTGCCTTGCGCCGAAGTATGCTGCCACAAATGTAAAAAATATGCACTGCCCGAACGTCCCCCTCTGGCGGTCCTGTCGATTAGCGCTTACCCGAGTGCCGGGCACCTTCCTGGCCATTCGTCGGCTGGCGAGCATCATTCATGCCTGTTCGGGCTGATTACTTGGAAACGGCCGCAAAGGCCTGTTCATCCCAGCCCTTGCTCCGCGACGATTCCTGTATAAAAATACAGCCACTCGATCGCACCCCCGCGCCCGTCCTCGCTCTGGAGCCCCCATGCGTGAACTGACTCCCCGTCAGCAAGAAATCCTGACGCTGATCCAGCGTCATCTGGCCAGTACCGGTTTTCCGCCCACCCGGGCCGAAATCGCCAATGAACTGGGCTTTCGCTCGCCGAACGCCGCCGAAGAACATCTGAAAGCGCTGGCCCGCAAAGGAGTGATCGAGTTGACGTCCGGCGCCTCGCGCGGCATCCGGCTCAAGCTGCTCGGCGTACCGCGCGACGATGCGACGCGCGACACGCCGATGCTCAATGCCGTCCAGATAGCGCTGACCCTGCCGTTGGTCGGCCGGGTCGCCGCCGGCAGTCCGATCCTGGCGCAGGAACACGTCGAGGCCAGCTACGCGGTCGATCCGAACCTGTTTTCGGCCAAGCCCGACTACCTGTTGAAGGTGCGCGGCATGAGCATGCGAGACGCCGGCATCCTCGACGGCGACCTGCTGGCCGTCAAGAAGATCGAGGATGCGCGCACCGGCCAGATCGTCGTCGCGCGGGTCGGCAGCGACGTCACGGTCAAGCGATTCAAACGGCGGGGCAATGTCATCGAGCTGCTGCCCGAGAATCCCGATTTCGAGCCGATCATCGTCGACCCCCGCGAAGAAGACTTCTCGCTCGAAGGGCTGGCGGTCGGCCTGATCCGCGGCGGCAAGGGCCTCTGATCGCCTTCGCAGACATCGAATATTCTGATCAAAGGCATTCGATTTACTGATCGACGGTGGCAACACGATGCCTGCGTCCTCGCCCCCTCGTTCATTGCCACTGTCGGTCTGGCGGGCCGATCAGATCGAGCAGGCGCCGATCCCCGCGCTGCCCAGCGGCGACCCGGGCCTGGATGCCTTGTTGCCCGGCGCGGGTTGGCCGTTCGCGATGCTGACCGAACTGCTGTCGCAAGAAGCCGGCATCGGTGAGCTGCGCCTGCTCGTCCCCGCGTTGCATCGGCTGTCGCGCGAGCGCAAGACGATCCTGCTGGTGGCGCCGCCCCACCTTCCCTATGCCCCGGCATTGGACAGCTTCGAGATCGATCTCGCGCGCCTGCTGATCGTGCAAGCGCAACACACCACCGATCGGCTGTGGGCCATCGAGCAGGTGCTGCGCAGCGCGAGCTTCGGAGCGCTGCTGGCATGGCTGCCCGACGAAACGGCGCGACCCGAACATGTCCGGCGACTGCAGATCGCCGCCCAATCGACGCGCGGCCCCGTCTTCCTGTTCCGTCCGTCGAGCGTTCGGCAGCACCCTTCGCCAGCGCCGTTGCGCCTGGTATTGTCGCCGGGCGCCAACGAATCGATCGAGGTCGACATCATCAAGCGGCGCGGCCCTGCCCTGACCCGCCCCCTCGTCATACGGCTGCCGCAGCCGGCGGGCGCCACGCGCCTGCGCCGACGCGCTCCAGCGGCCCTGCCGGAAGCGCCGCTGGCGCCCGCGCCTTCCTGCCCCGTCGTGGCGATCGACGCCAATGAGACGGCCGGGACGGCCCAGGCGATTCGCTGAACCCGCGGGCCAGGCATCGCATCATGGCCTCTCTTCCCCGTCCTCCCGAGATCTGGCTGGGCCTGTGCCTGCCCGCGCTGCCGCTGGAGATCGTCGAAGCGACCGGCATGCACGGAGGCGGCAATGGCGCCGACGATCGCGGCGGGAGCGGCGGGAGCGGCGGGAGCGGCGGGAGCGGCGGGAGCGGCGGGAGCGGCGGGAGCGGCATCAGCGGCATCAGCAGCACCAACGGCACCAGCAGTAACGGTGGCACCCATGGCAGCAGCGGACAGCTCCCCCCTTCCGCTCTCGCCATCATCGACGCACGACACATCCTGCACGTCAACGATGCCGCCCGGCAGCGCGGCGTTCAGCCAGGCATGCGGCGCGCGGTCGCCCAGGCGATCGCGCCCGAACTGCACCTGATCGACCGATCGCCATCGCGCGAGCACGAGGGGCTGCGGCGCCTGGCGCTGAGTGTCTCGCCGTTCACGCCGACGATCAGCCTGCGAGGCCCGGGCTTGGCGCGGCACGGCGACGCCTTCCCGCATGGGCTGCTGCTCGAGATCGCCCCCAGCCTGCGCCTGTTCCAGGGCCTGGATGCGCTGACCAGGCAAGTCCTGCAGATCCTCGGACAGCAGGGCATGTCCATCACGATCGGCATAGCGCCGACGCCGACCGCGGCCTGGCTGCTGGCTTGCGAGCAACGCGATCGCCGCCTGCTGAGCCGCGCGCAGCTCGCCGCCGGCCTGGCGTCGCTGCCGCTGGCGCTCCTCGCCAATGCCCAGCCTCACCTCGAGACGTTGCGGGCCATCGGCTGCCGCACGCTCGGTGATGTCGAGCGCCTGCCTCGCCCCGGAGTGGTCCGTCGTTTCGGGCAGGGCCTGCTCGATGAGATCGATCGTGCGCATGGGCGCCTGCCCGATCCCCAGTCACTGTTCGATCTGCCACGCCGCTTCGACACGCGCCTGGAACTGCCGGCCTCGGTGCATCACGCCGAAGCCTTGCTGTTCGCCGCACGCCGCTTGCTGCTCCCGCTGACGCACTGGCTGCGCGCGCTGCATGCCGGCACCCATCGATGCGACTTGCAGATCGAGCACGAGACGCATCCGGCGACGCGGCTGCCACTGCGGACCGCCGAGCCGACCCGCGACGCGGATCGCCTGGTGTCCCTGCTGCGCGAGCGGCTCACCGTCACGCCGCTGCCCGCACCCGCGCAGGCACTGCGCCTGTGCTGCGATGATCCGGTCGCCCTGGCCTCGGCCTCGCAGCCGTTATTCCTGTCGCCGGGACCGCGCGAGGACAACCTCGGCCGACTGATCGAGACTCTGCAGGCGCGTCTCGGCGAGCACAGCGTCCAGCGGCTCTCGGTCGTCGACGACCATCGACCGGAAGCCGCGCAACGGCTCGAAGCCGTGGCGGTGACGACGGCGGCGACAATCACGGCGGCCGCGGTGGTGACAACGACGACCGATCGCGCCGGCCGACAGCAGCGACACGAGCAACGACAGCGATCCACAGCCGCCCACGGCGCCGGCTCGTCACGGACACGCTTCGCGCTGCCGCGCCCGCTGTGGCTGTTCGAACAGCCGATCGCGCTGCACGAACAGGGCGTACGCCCGCATTGGCGCGGGCCGCTGCATCTGCTGGCCGGCCCCGAGCGCATCGAGACCGGCTGGTGGGATGGCCGGCTCGTGCAGCGCGATTACTTCGTCGCCGAGGACGACCAGCATGCGATGTACTGGATCTACCGCGAGCGCGTGCCCGATCCGGCGTCGAGCTCGGGCTGGTTCATGCAGGGCCGCTACGGTTGAATCGGAGACGCCGATCGATCCATCCGCTCACGCCCGCTGATCAGCACTTTCCCAGTTCGTCGATCCGATCCGTGATCAGGCCGTCGATGCCCCATTCGCACAGGCGGGTGCCGCGCTCCGGATCGTTCATCGTGTAGCACAGCACCTTCAAGCCGGCGGCATGCGCGGCGGCAATGAAATCGGCCGTCAGCAACTGGTGTTCGACGTCGATGGCCACGCAATCCAGCGCGCGACAGCGGTCGAGCCAATCGTCGACCATGGTATCGAGCAACAGTGCGCGCGGCAGTTCGGGCACGCAGCGCCGTGCCGCTTCGAGCGCTTCCGGCGAAAAAGACGACAGCAGCGGCGGCACGGCCTCCGACTGCCACAGGCACGCCGCCTCGATCGCCACGGCAGCACCCGTTTCGGCCTCGCGTCCAGGGCACGGCTTGATCTCGATGTTGCCGGCCAACCCATTGGCGATCAGCCAGGTGCCGACGCGCCATAGCGTCGGAATCCCTTCGCCGGCGAATTCGGGCGAGAACCATGCGCCGGCATCGAGCTTCATCATGTCGCCGAGCGCGCGCGCCGACACCCGCGCACGGCCCGACGTCGTGCGATCGAGGGTGTCGTCGTGCATCAGCACCAGCGTGCCATCGCCGCTGAGCTTGGCATCGAACTCGAACATCCGGTACCCGTGCGCCGCGCCGACCCGCATCGCGGCCAGCGTGTTCTCGGGCGCGAGCCGGCCGCCGCCGCGATGCGCGATCCAGCGGGGGTAAGGCCACGTGCCGCGTCCGACGGCGGCCCAGGCGGCGCGAATCGACGACGGCGACGCCGCGGTGCGGGAAGACGACATGAACGTCCTTATCGAGGTCGGGCTTGAGAACGAATCGGACGCGCCGGAACGGCACGCGCCATGAGGGGCATGGGGAATGGCGAGCCGGCCGGCTCTCTCAACCGGCCGGGCTCTCTCAGTAGTCGGGGATGCTGCCCAGGTAGTGCTGCGTCAGCAGGAAGAAGCGCTCGTAGAACTCCGTCGACGGGATCGTCTCGCCGCCGATGCGCACGAGCGCTTCATCCGATGAACCGACGGGCACCGACAGCGAACCGAGCGCGGCCAGGCCGAGGCTCGCCGTCGTCGGCGCCTTCTTCATCGCGTAGTAGCCCTGGATCGCATTGGCGAAGGCGATCGTGTGCTCGCCATTGGGGCTGCTGGGCGTGCAGACGACATAGAACTCGATCTCGGTATACGTCGCATCCTTGGGCTGGAATCGCTTGGTGCCGGAGATCTGGTCGGCCCGGGAATCCTTGAGCACGTATCCCTGGCTGAGCAGCGCGCGCCGGGCGGCCTCGCACGTCATCCGGACCGATGCCGGGAATTCGCGCGAGAACGCGCTCGTCGCCGAGAACGATTCCTTGTTGTAGACGGCCGGCGGCCGCGGCGTGCCGCAGGCGGTCAACGCAACGCAGGCGGCCACGGTGACGGCCCAAGGCTTCCAACGGGTGAGGCTCCCCGTTGCGCGGGCGGCGAATCTGCTCAAAACAACGACCCCTCGTGACTGGCGAGTGGCAGCCCGTGGATCAGTCCGTTGCCTTATCGACTTCGCGACTTCGCGCCCGGTGTCCCTCGGGGACGGTCGGTATCGATGAGGCAGCGGACCTGCCGCGGGGTGGGAGGATGGGCCAGGATGCGAAGAACCCGCATTCCGAAACCTTCGATGGTCAGGCGCTATTATCGCATCCTGACATGGCGACGCGTACCGCAGTCCGGCGAAAACCGCCCGATCAGTGGGGCCGTTCCCACACCACGCGGTGATCGACCGCGTACAGCCGGCATGGCGCCGGCCCTCCATCGCGGCACTGCTGGATCGCCCGTTCCACCGATCGCTGCCCCCAGCTCGCATGCCAGCGGCCGTCGTCAGCCACGACGAACGCGCGCGGCGGCGCCCGCCGCAGCCATGCACGATAGCCGGCGCGGCCGCCCGCATCCAGGCCGGGCACCGCATCGACGTCGTCGATCGATACGTGGTCGCCGGCCAGCACCGGCATCGGCGCGCATCCGCCGTCGCAGGCCCGGCCGACCAATCGCACCGAGCCCGGCAGATCGTCGAGCGCCAGATCGGCGCGCCGGCGGATCGTCGAACCCGCGAACGCCTCGTTGGCCATCGCCCCGGTCGCGAAATCGTAGTGCAGCACATGGCGCTGCCCGGCGCCGATCCAGATCCGGATGTCGGCCCGCTGGCGGGTCGGCCCGGGTACGACGCTCAACTGATGCGTGCCCGGATGCAGGCGCATCCACAAGACCGACGCGTTCGCCAAGCGGCCGGCGGGCAAGCCGTCGACCTCGACATCGAAAAGTTCATGCGACGCCCATCGCGCATCGAGCCGATACAGGAAGACATCCCCCTGGTCCGACGCCGGTGGAGCGACGTCGGCAAAGCGGTGGGACGGAACGCTGGAGCAGGCGCCCGTCGCCGCAACCAGGGTTGCGAGCATCCATCCGGCCCACGCGCGCCGTGCCCTGCGAATCGCTACATGCCAGTCGAGGAAGCGGAGGGCACGTATCGAACCGCGCATCGCGTGAGCCACCACAAAACCGAACCAGAACGAGACCGAACCATCACCAGGACGAACCCTCGCAAGGATGTCGTTCGATGATTGTGCGACGGGCCGTGCGCGAACCCTTCACGTCCCCGACCGGCGGTCGATACCGGCGGCCGACCCTGTCGGCGTCCTTAGTGATCGCAGCGCAGCATGGGCCGTCAAATCGGATCGCTCACAGGATCCGGTTCGAGCGCGCCATCGACCATAGCGCGGCGATCGACGCCAGCAGCATGCCGGCGGCCGCGAACAGCGCGGTCACTTCCGAACGCGTCTGCTTGTGCAGCGCGATGCGGGCGCTGACGCGCCGATAGATGCGCTTGAGCTGCGCCGCGTCGGCCACCCGGAAATACTCGGCACCGGTTGCATCCGCTATCTGCCGCAACCCTTCCTCGTCGAGGCGCACGCGCATCGACCAGCCATCAGCGCTGACGTTGGCGCCTTCGGCAGTCCCGATGCCCATGGTATGGATGCGCACGCCATGGGCATTGGCCAGTTCGATCGCGGTCGCGACATCGGGGCCGGTATTGTTGACGCCGTCCGACAGCAGGAGCAGCACGGCGGAATCATTCGGCGCCGGAGCCGGCGGCCGAGGCGGTCGCGGGCGACCGGCGCGGCCGTCGCCGGTCTCGCGCTCCACTTCGATCCCGGCATCGGGCAGCAGCGCGGCCAACGCGATGATCAGCCCGGCACCCAGCGCCGTGCCGCGCTGGGGCTGCAGCCGGTCGATCGCCTGGATCAGATCGTCGCGCTGATGCGTCGGCGATTGCACGACGGCCGCGGTACCAGCCACCGCGACCACGCCGATCCGCACGTGGCGCGGCTGATCGGCGATGAACGCCTTCGCGGCGGCTTGCGCGGCGGCCAGCCGCGTCGGCTTGACGTCATCGGCCCGCATGCTGCCCGACATGTCGAGCGCCAGCATCACGGTCTCGATCCGCGTCGGCAGCACGACGACGGCTTGGGGACGCGCGATCGCGATGACCAGCAGCGTCAGCCCCAATCCCATCAGCGCCGCCGGCAGATGGCGGCGCACGCGGTCCATCCCGGTGAACGCGTCGTCCGGCCGCCCGTCGCTTCCATCGGCCATCGGCAGGCGTGGCCCGGCCGGCTCGCCGACCACGCCAGCGCGGCGGCGCACGAATCCCCGATATGCGAACGCCAGCAGCGGCAGGCCCGCCAGCAGCCACAGCAACGACGGCCACGCGAAGCTGATCGCCTCCGGCAAGTGCCACGTCGGCAGATCGAATGCCGCCATCATGGCGCGCGCCACCGCCACGACGAGCCGCCTCCGGCCAGGCGCGCTCGCGCCTTGCGCAAGCGGATGAAACGCAACAGCGCCTCGTCGATCGGCTCGGCGGTCGACAACTCCAATGCATCGACCCCGGCCCGTGCGAACGCGTCGCATAGCGCCGCATCGCGATCCGCGGCCGCCTGCGCGAAGCGGCGGCGAAACGCCTTGTCATGGGTGTCGACGAACATCTGTTCGCCGGACTCGGCGTCCTGCATCACCACCATGCCCAGGTCCGGCAGCGCGACTTCCAGCGGGTCGACCAGGCGGACCGCGATGATCTCGTGGCGTCGCGCCAACGCGGCCAGCGGCTTTTCCCACCCCGGCTCGCTGATGAAATCGGACAACAGGAACATCACCGAGCGGCGTGCGACGGCCGCGCGCGCCTGAGCCAGCAGGCATTGCAGATCGGTCGAGGCGACGGACGGCGGCACGGGACGCCGACGCCGCCAGAAGCCGCCGCGCTGCGGGACGGGCGCGGCTTGTCGTGCGTCGGACGCGGCCAGCATCCGGTCGATGATGCGCAGCAGATGGCGCCGGCCTGATCGCGCGGGCACGACCTCGACGCGACCGCCCGCGTACAGCAGCGCACCGATGCGATTGCCATGGCGGCTCAACGCCTGCGCGAGCACGGTCGCCAGGTCGATCGCCACGTCACGCTTGCGCACCGGCGACGAACCGAAATCGATCGATGCCGACAGGTCGACGAGGAACCAGGCGGCGACTTCGCGATCCTCCTGGAACTCGCGCACGTACGGCGTCTGCATGCGCGCGGTCACGTTCCAGTCGATGTGCCGCACGTCATCGTTCGGCACGTATTCGCGCAGGTCCGCCAGATCCAGGCCGAAACCGCGGAACAGCGTCCGGTAATCGCCGTGCAGGATCCCGTCGAGCCTGCGCAGCACGGTCCACTCGATCCGCCGCAGCACCGCCGACGCGCGATCGCCCGGGGCACGGCCGCCCGGGGCACGACCGCCCGCTCCGGGACCGGAGGGCGCATCGTCGCGCGCGACGACGCTAAGCGCCCGCGGCGATCCGGACATGGCTATCGAGCGGCTTTTCCGGCACGGCGATCGCCTGCAGGATCCGCATCACGATCCGGTCGGCCGTCACGCCCTCGGACAGCGCCTCGTACGACAGCACGAGGCGGTGCCGCAGCACATCGGGTACCAGGTCGACGATGTCCTCCGGCCAGACGTACGTTCGGCCGCGCAGGAAGGCCAGCGCCCGCGCCCCCTCGATCAGGTTGATCGTCGCGCGCGGGCTCGCGCCGAAGGACAGGAAGCGCGCGAGATCGTCGAGCCCGAAGCGGGCCGGCTCGCGCGTGGCGGCGACCACGCGGACCGCGAACTGCACGAGCCCGGGATCGACGAAGCTCTTGCGGCACTGCGCCTGCAGGGCCAGCAGCCGGGACGTGCTGGCCACCGGCATCGCCTGAGGCGCGGGCCCGGTCACTCGCTGGACGATGACGAACTCCTCCTCTTCGTTCGGGTAGTCGACGACGACCTTCATCATGAAGCGGTCGACCTGCGCCTCGGGCAGCGGGTAAGTGCCCTCGGTCTCGATCGGATTCTGCGTCGCCATCACGACGAACGGCGCCGGCACGCGATGCGTCTCGCCGGCGATCGTCACCTGCCGTTCCTGCATGACTTCGAGCAGCGCGCTCTGGACCTTGGCCGGCGCGCGGTTGATCTCGTCGGCGAGCAGCAGGTTCGTGAACACCGGACCGAGTACCGTGCCGAATTCACCCGTCTTCTGGTTGAACACGCGCGTACCGACCAGGTCGGCGGGCAGCAGGTCGGGCGTGAACTGGATTCGCCGGAACTGTCCGCGCAGCGTCCGGGCCAGCGTGTTGACGGTCAGCGTCTTGGCCAGGCCCGGCACGCCTTCGACGAGCAGATGCCCTTGCGCGAGGATCGCGACCAGCACGCGCTCGAGGAAATGATCCTGGCCGACGACGACGCGCTTGACCTCGTAGAGCACGCGTTCCATCAGCGCATGCGAATCGGCCGGCGACAGCGACGGATCGCTTTCCATGCCGCCGGCTCCCTCGTTTTCTCCGGGGTGATCCATCTCGCTGCCCTTTTCTCTGTCCTTCTCGCTGTCCTTCCCGCTACCCATTTCGCTATCCCTCTCGCAGACGCTCCGCGAACGTCGTCAGAACGGAGATGTGCCGACGGCCTGGCCGGCGCTTTCGATCGTCGCCGCGAAGCCGATGCCGATGAAGGTACGCGCCTCCGTCGGATTCAGGATCGCGGTGACGATGCCCACGACGTCACCCGCCATCGTCACCAACGGGCCGCCCGAGTTACCGGGGTTGGCCGCCGCGTCGAACTGGATCAGGCCGCTGAGCTGCCGCTCGCCTTCCGGTGAGCGGAACTCGCGGTTCAACCCCGACACGACGCCGGCCGACACCGACGGACCGATGCCGAACGGGAACCCGACCGCGACCACCGCATCGCCCGGCTGCAAGCCTCGTGTCGATCCCAGCGTGGCGGCGGGCAGATCGTCCGGCACGGTACGCGCGCGGATGACGGCCAGGTCGTTGTCGGGCTGCACGCCGACGACATCGGCCTCGGACTCCTGGCCGTCGAAGAACGTGACCACCAGCCGCCGCGCGCCGGCGACCACGTGCAGGTTCGTCAGGATGATGCCGGTATCGACGATGACGACGCCCGAGCCGACGTGGGTATCGCGATCGGGCTGGGCCGGATCGATCGGCGGCGATTTGCGGCGAGCCGCCTCATCGCCGCCAGGCGCACGGGGAGCGCCGGCCTTACGATCCTGCGACGGACCCGGCCCCGGACCCGCCGGCGATGGCTTCGCGTCGTGGAATCCGCGCACCCGGACCACAGAACGGCGCACCGCTTCGGCAGCCCGAGCCGTCTGCGCCGGTAGCACCTTGTTCTGCACGGTATGCAGCACGGCCGCGTCGATATCGTCCTGCGTCAGTGCCGGCACCGAGGTCTGGCGCCACGCGTGATACCCGCCGACGACGGCCAGCGCGACGAGCACCGGCAGGAGCCCGCGCATGGCGAACGAAGCCCAGCGGCGGGAAGCTCGCGAAAGACCGTCCGGGAGCGGGGGGAGCGGGGGGCGCGGACGTCCGGACGGCTGGGCATCGCGGAGAGCCGCCTTGGCGGAGGCCTTGCCGACGCCCGGCGAATCGACGCCTGCCGCGCCGACAGCTGCCGTGGCCGGCGCTCCAGCCGCGCGAGCATCCCGCGCGGAGGATCGGCTATAGAGCGCAGCACGTTTCATCCGGCACTCCCGTCATCCGTTCCCCTTGTGTCGGACGCCAAGGAAGACCCTGAACCCTTGGCACCGCGCAAAGGCAAAGGGCTCGCGGCCCCTGCCAAAGTACCACTTTGCGGCGCAAGCGGCATCCGCGCCGGACGGGTGTTAGAGTGATCGCAGGTCCCGATCCTCCCCGCGTCCGCATCCATGCCGCCGGGGGCCTGGCCACCGTGCCCCGCCCCCGGTCCGGGCAATCGATCCGGCGCGTGACGTGGGATGCGACCCGGAGCAGCGATGCGATTCGAATGGCCGGACGCGCTCTGGCTGTTGCTCTCGATACCGATGCTGATCGCCGCATACCTGCTGGCGCTTCGCCGCCGCCAGCGCGTCGCGGCCCGCTACGCGAGCCTGTCGCTGATCCGCGCCGCCCTCGGCCCGGGGCGTCGCTGGCGCCGCCATGTTCCGCCCGCGCTGTTCGCCGCTGCGATGACGAGCGCGCTGCTCGCGATCGCGCGGCCGAGCGCTACGCTGTCGCTGCCGTCCGAATACCTGACGCTGGTACTGGCGATGGACGTGTCGCGCAGCATGCTGGCCACCGACATCGAGCCGACTCGGATGATCGCCGCCCAGAATGCCGCCAAGTCCTTCATCGCCGATCTGCCTCGTCACGTGCGGTTGGGCATCACGTCGTTCGCCGGCACCGCCGCCGTCGTGCAAAGCCCCACCGACGATCGCAACGAAATGATCGCGGCGATCGATCGATTCCAGCTCCAGCGAGGCACGGCCACCGGCAGCGGTCTGCTGGTGGCGTTGTCGGTCCTGTTTCCCGATGCCGGGTTCGACCTCGAGTCCGCGCTGTTCGATGCCGATCCCCGCTCGCGCGCGGCGCCCATCGATCGCCGCGAGCGTCCCGGCCGGATGGCGCGGGACGACGCCGAACCCGTGCCGCCGGGTTCGTACAAGGCCGGCAGCATCGTCCTGCTCAGCGACGGCCGGCGCACGACCGGCCCCGATCCGCTCGACATCGCGCGGATGGCCGCCGATCGCGGCGTGCGGGTCTACACGGTGGGCTTCGGCTCGCGAGAGGGCACGACGTCACCGTCCGATGGATGGTCGTACTACATGCGCCTGGACGAAGACACGCTCAAGCAGATCGCCCGGATCACCGGCGGCGAGTACTTCCACGCCGGCACCGAATACGACCTGCACAAGGTCTACGACGACCTGAGCGCGCGCTTCACGATCGAACGGCGCGACACGGAGATCGGCGCGCTGTTCGCCGCCGCAGCGGCATTGCTGCTCACCCTCGCCTGCACGCTGTCGCTGGCCTGGACGCGATGGACGCCGGGGATCCGGGCGCGCTAGGGTCTGTTAACGCCAAGATCGAGCCCGCTCCCATGTCTGACGCTTCCCCTGCCGACGATCCGCCGCCGCAGCCCCCGCTGCGGCCCGATCCGGACGATTGCTGCCGCAGCGGCTGCGTCCCCTGCGTGTTCGACCTCTACGCGGACGAGCTGGCGCGCTACGAGGCCGCGCTTCGCGCATGGCGGCAGCGTCGGGACCGGACGCCTGCCGGATCGGCCGATCCCGGCCCGGACGACGGTTCGCCCAAGGGTGAGGCCTGAGTCCGCGCCACGCGGCGGCTATATGGCGGCTATATGGCTGCCAACTGGTTTGCCGACGGGGTTTTCCAACCGGGTTTCATCAGGCCGACTTACGGCCGCGGGCGGAAAGGCGATGGCATCATGCGTGCTGAAAGCGTTCGTTTCCCCCATCTCCCTTTTCATCCCATTTTCATTCTGGAGACCCCATGCCCGAAGCTCTGATCATCGACGCCTGCCGCACCCCGCGTGGTATCGGCAAGTTCGGCAAAGGTGCCCTGACCGACATGCATCCGCAGCATCTGGCCGCGGCCGTGCTCAAGGCGCTGGCGGAACGCAACAACCTCAAGACCGCCGAAGTCGACGACATCATCTGGGGCACCAGCTCGCAGCGCGGCCCGCAAAGCGGCGACCTGGGCCGGATGGCCGCGCTCGACGCCGGCTACGACACGCTTGCCAGCGGTGTGACGCTGGACCGTTTCTGCGGCTCGGGCATCACGTCGGTCAACCTGGCCGCGGCGAGCATCATGTCCGGCATGGAAGACCTGGTCATCGCCGGCGGCACCGAAATGATGTCGATGCCCAACCGCCGCTCGGCCGATGAAGGCCCGATGATGATGGACAACGGCAACCTGCGCCTGCGCGCCCGGCATCCGCAGTCCCACCAGGGCGTCTGCGCCGATGCGATCGCCACGCTCGAAGGCATCTCGCGCGAGGATGTGGACGCGCTGGCGCTCGAAAGCCAGAAGCGCGCGGCCAAGGCGATCGCCGAGAACGCGTTCGCCAAGAGCCTGATCCCGGTCTACAAGGCCGACGGCACGCTGGCGCTGGACCACGAGGAATATCCGCGTCCGCAGACGACCGCCGAAGGGCTCGCGAGCCTGAAGCCGGCGTTCACGGCCATGGCCGACTTCCCGCTCGACGACAAGGGCACGACCTATCGCAGCCTGATCCTGGCCAAGTATCCGGACCTGGACATCAATTTCATCCACCACGCCGGCAACTCGTCGGGGGTCGTGGACGGCGCGGCGGCGATTCTGCTGGCCTCGCCCGAATACGCGAAGAAGAACGGCCTGAAGCCGCGCGCCCGCATCGTCGCCACCGCCAACATCGGTGATTCGCCGACGCTGATGCTGAACGCCCCGGTGCCGGCCACCCGCAAGGTGCTGGCCAAGGCCGGCCTGACGATCGACGACATCGACCTGTTCGAGATCAACGAAGCGTTCGCGGTCGTCGCCGAGAAGTACATCCGCGACCTGAAACTCGATCGCAGCAAGGTCAACGTCAACGGCGGCTCGATCGCGCTCGGCCACCCGATCGGCGCGACGGGCTCGATCCTGATCGGCACCGTGCTCGACGAACTCGAGCGCCGCAACCTCAAGCGCGGCCTGGTCACAATGTGCGCGGCGGGCGGCATGGCCCCGGCCATCATCATCGAACGCGTCTGACCTACGCGATCACGGCGGATGCCCGGCATCCGCCGCATCCGCTGCCGCGGGCGCGATACCGCTCCCGCGGCGCCGCTCGGGACGCTTCGCGATCGCTTGATCGCCCCGTCATGACAGGCCGCCGACAGGTCGTCGACGGACAGGCATCGCCACGGTTCACGGAGACCGTTGATGCCCGTCCCCCCGCTTCGACAGCTGCCCGCCTTGGTCCTGGCCGTCCTGGCCACCAGCCTCTGGCTCCCTGACGCTGGCGCGCAAACCCCGTCGCGTGACGGAGAACCTCAAGAGGCCCGCACACGCGATGGCGCGACCGAGCGCTCGGACTCCGCGGCCCAACCCGCGGGCGAGGCCGATCGCCGGCGGGCCACCGGTCAAGGCGACCGATTCGTGTATGAAGCGGCCCCGGGCATGAGCCGGCAGCAAGCACCGGCCCCCGAACAGGTCAATCCCGAAGCCCGTACCCAAGGCGATGCCCCGCCTGCGCAGCGTCCCGCCCCGCCCCGCGGCAAGCATTGAGCGTCGCATCCCCTTCCGGACTGGCCGGCGCCGGTTTGCCAGGACCGTTTGCCAAGGCCTATTCGTGCCAGGGCCGAACCAGCGTGAAACCTTCTTGGGGCCCGCGGCAACGCACAGCGCACAGCCGTGGCCGTGCGATGGCGGTGATTTTTTGCAACGTGGCGGCAGACGGACGAGTCCAACGGACAGGTTGATCGGCATCGTATCGACGTGATACTGTATTTTTATACAGTTAATTTCAGCTCGATTGCCGGCTTTCCACTTGCCCGCCGCGATGTCCGCTCCTTCCGTGACCTCCGTCCCTGCCGGCATCCCCGAGTATGCCGAGTTGCACTGCGTCACCCACTTCTCGTTCCAGCGGGGAGCATCGCATCCGCACGAGCTGATCGCACGTGCCGCCCTGCTCGGCTACCAGGCGCTCGCCATCACCGACGAGTGCTCGGTCGCCGGAGTCGTCCGCGCCCATCTGGCCGTCAAGGCCTTGCCGGCCGCCGACCTGGCGCTGCGGTTGATCATCGGCGCCGAGTTCCGGTTCCCGGCCCTGCCTTCCCAGGCTGCCCTCCCCGCTGACGATCTCGCGCGGCGCCCCGCCCGGCTGGTGCTGCTCGCCCGCAACCGCAACGGCTACGGCAACCTGTGCGAACTGATCTCGGCGGCCCGGCAGCGTGCGCCCAAGGGTTCGTACCATCTGCTGGCCGACGACCTGGCCCATGGCGTGCCCGATACGACCGCGCTGTTCGTACCCGACCCTCATGTCCCGTTGGAGACCTCGCTCGCCCAGGCGCGGTTCATCGGCGAGCGGTTCGCCGGCGCATGCTGGATCGCCGTCACCCGCCTCGTCCACGGTGACGACGAAGCATGGCTCGAACGGCTGCGTCTCGTATCGCAATGGTCCGGCCTGCCGATGGTCGCCACCGGCGACGTCGAGTTCCACGTCCGGTCGCGCAAGCGTCTGCAGGACGTGCTGATCGCGGTCCGCGCGCATCGCAGCGTCGCCGATCTCGGGTCAGCCAGCGCTCCCAATGCCGAACAGCATCTGCGCAGCCGCGTGCGGCTGGGCCATCTGTATCCGCCCGAGCTGTTGGCCGCCACGTTGGAGATCGCCGAGACCTGCCGGTTCTCGCTCGACGAGCTGCAATACGAATATCCGGACGAACTGGTGCCCGCAGGCCATACGCCGACGTCCTGGCTCGCTCGTCGCGCGTATGAAGGGCTGGCCGAACGCTATCCGCAAGGCATACCGGACAAGGTGCTGGCTCTGCTGGCGCATGAGCTCGAGCTGATCGCCGACATGCGCTACGAGCCTTATTTCCTCACGGTCGCCGATCTCGTCAAGTTCGCCCGCGACAAAGGCATCCTGCGCCAGGGGCGCGGGTCGGCGGCCAATTCCGTCGTCTGCTACAGCCTGTTCATCACCGAGGTCGATCCCGACCGCGTCACCGTGCTGTTCGAACGCTTCCTCAGCAAGGAGCGCAACGAGCCGCCGGACATCGACGTCGACTTCGAGCACCAGCGTCGCGAAGAGGTCATCCAGCACATCTACGAGAAGTACGGACGGCACCGCGCGGCACTGACCGCCACCGTCATCAGCTATCGCCCGCGTTCGACGATGCGCGACGTCGGCAAGGCGCTGGGCATCGATCCGCAGCGCATCGACCTGATCGCCCGCTCGCACCAGTGGTGGGACGGCAAGCGGATGACCGCCGCACGGATGGCCGAGCACGGCTTCGATCCCGACTCGCTGCTCGTGCAGCACTGGGTCGACCTGACCAACCTGCTGCTCGGCTTTCCGCGCCACCTGTCGCAGCATACGGGCGGGTTCGTCATCGCCCGCGACCGGCTGACGCGTCTCGTGCCGGTCGAGAACGCAGCGATGACCGGGCGCACCGTCATCGAATGGGACAAGGATGATCTCGACGCCCTGCGTCTGCTGAAGGTCGACGTGCTGGCGCTGGGCATGCTGACCGCGCTGCGCCGGGCGCTGGCGATGATCGGCCAGCGCCGGGGCCTGCCCCAGCCTTTGACGATACCGCAGATCCCGGACGGCGATCCCGCCACGTTCGCGATGATCCAGCGCGCCGACACGATCGGCGTGTTCCAGATCGAATCACGCGCGCAGATGAGCATGCTGCCGCGGCTGCGACCGGCCAACTACTACGATCTCGTCATCGAAGTGGCGATCGTGCGGCCCGGACCGATCCAGGGCGGCATGGTCCATCCTTATCTTCGGCGGCGCAGCGGCCTGGAGCCGTCGACGCTCGAGAACAAAGCCCTGGGCAAGGCGCTGGACCGCACGCTGGGCATTCCGATCTTCCAGGAGCAGGTGATGCAGGTCGCGATGATAGCGGCCGATTTCAGCCCCGCCGAGGCCGACGCCCTGCGCCGGGCGATGGCCGCATGGAAGCGCAAGGGCGGGCTCGGGCCCTTCAAGGACAAGCTTCAGGAGCGCATGCTGCGCAAGGGCTACACCCAGGCGTTCGCCGAGCAGATCTTCGCGATGATGGAAGGCTTCGGCGACTACGGTTTTCCGGAGAGCCATGCGGCCAGCTTCGCGCTGCTCGTCTACGTGTCGAGCTGGATCAAGTGCCACGAGCCGGCGGCCTTCCTGGCCGCGCTGCTGAACAGCCTGCCGATGGGCTTCTATGGGCCAGCCCAGCTCGTGCGCGATGCGCGCGAGCACGGGGTGCAGGTCCGCCCGGTCGACGTCCTGGCCAGCGAGTGGGAATCGACGCTCGAGGAGATCGGCACCGATCCCTGGCCCGCCCCCGACGATCCGCGACGGCTGGCACTGATGCGCACGCCGATCGCCATGAGCGAGGCGGGAGACACCGGCCAATTGCGGGACGTCAGCCGCTGTCCCGGCGCGGCCCACGCGGCGATCATCGATCCCCGCCCGCAACCGGCCGTGCGCCTGGGCCTGAACCGCATCAAGGGCTTCAATCCGCAGGCGGCCGAGCGTCTGGTCGCGGCGCGCCAGGCGCGGCGTGCGGCCGGGCATCCGCCGTTCGACAGCGTCGAGGACCTGGCGCGCGCCGCGCGACTGGATCGGGCCGATCTCGAACGGCTGGCCAACGCCAATGCGTTGCACGCGCTGGCCGGCCATCGGCATCGCGCGCAATGGGCGGCGGCGGGCCTGGCCCCGCTGCCGGCGCTGCTATCCGACGCGCGTTTCGACGAAGCCGGCGAAACACCCCCCGAACTGGCGCCCCCCACCGAGGCGCAGCAGATCGTCGCCGACTACCACAGCCTGGGCATCCCGATGGGCCGCCATCCGCTGGCACTGCTGCGCCCCGAACTCGATCGCTATGGCGTGCGCCCCGCCCGCTTGCTGCGCGACTATCCGCACGGCCGGCTCGCCCGCGCCAGCGGCATCGTCACGCATCGGCAGCGCCCGCAGACCGCCAAGGGCACGGTCTTCGTGACGGTCGAGGACGATACCGGCGCGGTCAACATCATCGTGCACGCCGACCTCGTCGACACGTATCGCAAGGAACTGCTCGGCGCGCGCCTGATGACGATCTATGGCATCTGGCAGCGTGACGAACGAACGGGCGGCCAGGTCATGCACCTGGTCGCCCGTCGGCTCGTCGATCATAGCTGGATGCTCGGGCGACTCGATACCCGCAGCCGGGACTTTCATTAGCGCTCGATGCGGATTCGATCCCGGGGTGAACAGACCCGGCGCGCGATCCGCGCCTGCTCAATCCGCCATCGTCGACAGTTGCAGGTTCAACTGGTTGCGGCCACGCCCGTCTTCGCTGGGCGGCCCGCCCCGCTCGCGCTCCGATTCGAGCAGATTCAGGTAATCGGCAGTGATGTCGCCGGTCACGTAGCAGCCATCGAAGCACGACGACTCGAAGCGCTTGAGCGCGGGGTTCAGGTCGCTGACCGCGCGCGTCAGGTCGGCGACCTGTTGGTAGACCAGCGCATCGGCGCCGATCGCGCGGCGAATCTCGTCATCGCTGCGGCCGTGCGCGATCAGTTCGCTTCGCGTCGGCATGTCGATGCCATAGACGTTCGGAAAACGCACCGGCGGGGCCGCCGAAGCGAAGAACACCTTGTTGGCGCCCGAATCGCGCGCCATCTGCACGATCTCCTGCGAGGTCGTGCCCCGCACGATCGAATCATCGACCAGCAGCACGTTCTTGCCCTTGAACTCGACGCTCATCGCATTGAGCTTCTGCCGGACCGATTTCTTGCGCACCGCCTGGCCGGGCATGATGAACGTACGGCCGACATAGCGATTCTTGATGAACCCTTCGCGGTAGTTCAGGCCGAGCATCATCGCCAGTTGCATCGCCGACGGACGCGACGTGTCGGGAATCGGCATCACGACGTCGATCTCGCCGTGCGGCAGCTCGGACGCGATCCGCTCGGCCAGCGTCTCGCCCATTTTCAGGCGCGCCGCATAGACCGAGACCCCATCGAGCACCGAATCCGGGCGCGCGAAGTACACGTACTCGAACATGCACGGATTGAGCGTCGGATTCGGCGCGCACTGCTGGGCATGCATCCGGTGATCGACGTCGATGAACACCGCCTCGCCCGGCGCGATGTCGCGCAGCAGGCGAAAGCCCAAGCCTTCGAGCGCCACCGACTCCGAGGCGATCAGGTATTCGGTCCCGCGATCGGTCTCGGCCACACCCAGGCACAATGGCCGGATGCCGAACGGATCCCGGAATCCGACGACCCCATAGCCGGCGATCTCGGCCACCACGGCATAAGCGCCGCGCACTCGCCGGTGGACGCCGCTGACCGCCTTGAAGATCGTCTGCGGATCGAGCGACACGCCGACCGCCGCCGCCTGCAGTTCGTTGGCGAATACGTTCAGCAGCACTTCGGAATCCGACGCGGTGTTGATGTGGCGCCGATCACGCCGGAACATCTCTTCGGTCAACTGCGCCGAGTTGGTCAGGTTGCCGTTGTGCGCGAGCATGATGCCGAACGGCGCGTTCACGTAGAACGGCTGCGCCTCTTCGGAATCATTGGACGAACCGGCCGTCGGGTACCGGACGTGCGCGATCCCCGATCCACCGGGCAAGTCGCGCATGTTGCGCGTACGAAAGACGTCGCGCACCAGGCCGCTGCCCTTGTGCAGGCGGAACTGGCTGCCATAGCCGGTCGCGATGCCCGCTGCATCCTGGCCGCGGTGCTGCAGCAGCAACAGGCCGTCGTACAGCAGTTGATTGACCGGATGGCGGGAAACGACTCCGATGATTCCGCACATAAGCGCCTCTTGATTCGCGACCGAACGCGTCAGACGGTTGCGGCGGCTCCGCACCCCGGCGGGGCGAGACGCCACGGCCTGTTCACACTAAGCTTGCCGCAGCCCCGTCATGTTCGGGGGCAGATACGGTTCGAGCCATCGCCACGTCTGCTCGAGCACCGGCCGGCACAGCGCCTGCTGAAACGACGGTTGTTGATCCAGGCCCGAAAGCCGGGCCGCGACCACCGCCAACGCAATGAATATCGCCGCACGCGCAACGCCGAGCGCCGCGCCGAGAAGCCTGTCCAGTCCGCCCAGCCCCACCGCCTTCAGGCGGTTGGCCAGCCATTTTCCGATCAAGCGCACGATCACGAAGATGCCGAGGAACAGCAGCACGGCGACGACCCACGCATGCGCCTGCATCGACAGCGCCTGGACCGCATCACCCAGCAGGAGGGTCGTCCCGACGACGGCGCAGATCCAGGCGGCCAGCGCGAATACCGTGCGGACCAGCCCCCGGAACATCCCGAAGCCGACCGACAGCAACACGACGAGGCCGACGAAGTAGTCCCAGCCGGTCAGCAACGACATGACGACGCCGTCCGCTGCCGCGTCACGGCGCGATCAGCGCTGAATCGATGCCCACGAGCTTCAACTGCCCGCGCGCCTGTTCCGCCTCTTCGCGCGTGGGGAACGGCCCGACCCGCACCCGGATCCTGTCGCCTTGGTTGGTGCGCACTTTTTCGGTGAAGACCGAGAGTCCGGCCGCCTTGACCTTGTCGGCCTGCTCGTTGGCACCCCGCTCGCTGGCGAACGCGCCGATCTGCAGCACATAGCGCTTGGTGTCGGCGGGCGCCCCCGCCTTGGCCTGCTTGGTCGCCTGCGCCTTGTCGGCGGCGGCCTTGGCCGCAGCAGCCTTGTCGGCCGCTGCCTTTTCCGCTGCGGCCTTCGCAGCGGCGGCTTTGTCCGCTGCGACTTTATCGGCGGCAGCCTTGTCCGCCGCGGCTTTGTCCGCCGCGGCCTTGGCCGGCGCGCTACCCTTGCCCACGCCGGTTCCGGCTTCACCGGCTTTCGGCGACGCCCCCTTGCCGGGCTCAGCCGCGGCCGGCGCCCGAGAATCGGTGGAAGCCGCCGGCGAATCGGCCGGCTTCGGATCGACCAGCGGCGGCAGGCCTCGCGACAGGTCGTCCCGCGCCGAGCCCGAGCCGGACGCCGCGCCTGTTCCGTCGAGCGACAGATCGCCGGGACGCGGCGTCAGCGGGGTATCACGGGAAGGGATGTCGACCTGGATGTCCGCCGGGCGTTGCCGGGGTTCCGCATCGAACAGCAGCGGCAGCGCGATCGCCGCGGCCAGGCACAGCGCCGCGGCGCCGACCAGGCGCCGACGGGCGCGCTTCTTTTGGGGTAAAGCCGGATCCTGCGTCGCGGAGCGACTTTCGGAAGCTTGGGTCATCGAGCTTGACGAATCAAAGCGGTGGAGTCAGGTCCGCTCTCGCGTGGCGAGGACGTCGGAAACAGTCAGGAAAGACCCGAAGACGACGATTCTATCATTCTCGGCCACCTCGATCCGCGCTTGTGCCAGCGCTTGCGACGGCGACGCAAAAGTCTCGATCCGATGATCCTTGTCCGCAACGATGCCCGCCGCCGCCAGCCGCTGGCGAAGCGCTTCGGCCGACAGTCCCCGCGGCCCGGGCAGATCGCAGAGGAACCAGTGATCGATCCGGCTCTTCAGCGGCGCGACCGCGGCTTCGACGTCCTTGTCGCTCAGCATTCCGAACACGGCCCACGTGTACGGAAAGAAGCCCATGTTGTCGAGATTGGCCGCCAGATGGGCCAGCGCGTGCGGATTGTGCGCGACGTCGAGCACGACGCTGGGGCGCCCGGGCAGCACCTGGAAGCGCCCGGGCAGCGATACCGATGCGAGCCCGAGCCGGACCGCCTGCGCGGGCACCGGCAGCAGCGACTTCAAGGCTTCGAGCGCCGCGAGCACGCCCGAAGCGTTCAGCAACTGGTTGGCCCCGCGCAACGCCGGATAAGCGAGGCTGTTGCGGCGCTGCGCGCGGCCGCCGTACGACCATTGCTGGCGGTCGCCGGCATAGTTGAAATCGCGGCCGAACAGCCACAGGTCGGCGCCGATCTGTTGCGCGTAATCGATCAGCGATTGCGGGGGCTGCGGATCCGAGCAGATCGCCGGCCGGCCGGGACGGTAGATGTGGGCCTTCTCCCAGCCGATCTTCTCGCGCGTGTCGCCGAGGAATTCCGTGTGATCGATGTCGATCGACGTCACGATCGCGCAATCGGCATCGATCAGGTTGACCGCGTCCAGGCGCCCGCCCAACCCGACTTCGAGGATCACGACGTCCAGCGACGATTGCGCGAACAGCCGCAGGATCGCCAGCGTGGTGAACTCGAAGTACGTCAACGAGACCGCGCCGCGCGCCGCCTCGACGGCCGCCAGTTGCTCGACGAGCTGCTGATCGGTCGCCGGCCGGCCTTCGACCCGCGCCCGCTCGTTGAAATCGACCAGATGCGGCGACGTGTACAGGCCAACGCGATAACCGGCGCTGGCCAGGATCGCTTCGAGCAGCGCGCAGGTCGACCCCTTGCCGTTGGTCCCGCCCACCGTGATGACCGGGCAGTCCAGACGCAGGCCGAGCGCGTCGGCGACCCGCCGGACACGGTCGAGCCCCAGCTCGATGACCTGCGGGTGCAGCGACTCGACGTAGCCGAGCCACTGCGCGAGCGACGATTGCGGATCGGGGATGCCGGAGGCCACGGCGGATCAGGCCACCGATTCGCTGGGCTGGCGCAGCAGCAGCGCGAGCAGCCGCGCGATCTCGTCGCGCATCTGGCGTCGATCGACGATCATGTCGATCGCGCCCTTCTCGAGCAGGAACTCGGCGCGCTGGAACCCTTCGGGCAGCTTCTCGCGGATCGTCTGCTCGATCACACGCGGGCCGGCGAAGCCGACCAGCGCCCGCGGCTCGGCCATCACGACATCGCCCAGGAAACAGAAGCTGGCCGATACCCCGCCCATCGTCGGATCGGTCAGTACCGATAGGTACGGCAGCCGCTTTTCGGACAGGCGCGTCAGCATCGCCGTCGTCTTGGACATCTGCAGCAGCGAGAACAGCCCCTCCTGCATCCGCGCGCCGCCCGAGGCGGCGATCGAGATGAACGGCACCTTCTGCTCGATCGCCGTCGCGACGCCGCGCACGAAGCGTTCGCCGACGACCGCGCCCATCGAGCCGCTCATGAACTCATAAGCGAAGCACGCGACGACCACGGGGATCGTGCGGATCGCGCCGCCCATGACGACCATTCCGTCCGTCTCTTCGGTCTCGTCGAGCGCGCTTTGCAGCCGCTCGGAATACTTGCGGCTGTCCTTGAACTTCAGCGCATCGACCGGCAGCACTTCCTGCCCGATCTCGTAGCGCCCCTCGGCATCGAGCAGGGTATCGAGCCGCTTGCGGGCCGTGATGCGCAGGTGATGGTCACACTTCGGGCACACGTTCTGGTTCGCGTCCAGATCGCCGCCATACAGCACGGCGTCGCAGGCCGGGCACTTGACCCACAGGCCTTCGGGAACCTTCTTGGCGCCTCCCGCCGCACGTTGAATCCGGGGCGGCAGCAGCTTGTCCAACCAACTCATCGATGAAATGCTCCAATGACGATCAACGCGACGCGCCGATCGAATCGAGTGCCTGACGGATCTCGGCGATGAACGCACCGGCGCGGACCGCGACGCCGGCGGGATCGCCGTCCTGCATGACCTGGATCATCCGCGTGCCGATGATCACGCCATCGGCCGCGACGCCGATCGACTGCGCGGTCTGCGCATCGCGGATGCCGAACCCGACGCACACCGGCAGCGGCGTCTTCGCCTTGAGCATCGCGACGCGGTCGACGACCTCGCGGGGATCGAGCGTGCCGCCGGTGATGCCGGTCAGCGAGACGTAGTAGACGTAGCCGCGCGCCATCCGCATGACGTTGTCGACGCGCTCGGGCGTGGACGTGGGCGACAGCAGGAAGATCAGGTCCAGCCCGGCGGCCTTGGCGGCGGCGTCGAACGGGGCGGCTTCCTCGGGGGGATAGTCGACGACGATCAGGCCATCGACGCCGGCCTTGGCCGCCGTCTCGACGAAGGTATCGACGCCCATCCGTTCGATCGGGTTCGCATACCCCATCAGCACGATCGGCGTACCCGCGTCGTCGCGGCGGAACTCGGCGACGTAGCCGAGCACGGCGCGCAGCGACACCCGCTGCGCCAGCGCGATCTCGTTGGCGCGCTGGATCACCGGCCCATCGGCCATCGGATCGGAGAACGGCACGCCGAGTTCGATGACGTCGGCGCCGGCGCGCACCATCGCGTGCATCGTCGGCACGGTGTCGGCGGGCGTCGGGAAGCCCGACGTGATGTACGGGATCAGCGCCTTGCGGCCGGCACCGGCCAGCCGTTCGAAAGTACGAGCAATACGGGAAGTCATGGTCGCCGAATCAGAAGGTCAAACCGGCCCGTTCGGCCACCGTGTGCATGTCCTTGTCGCCGCGGCCGGACAGGTTGACGAGGATCGTCTTGTCCGGCGGCAGCGTGCGCGCCAGCTTGGTCGCGTACGCGATCGCATGGCTCGATTCGAGCGCGGGAATGATCCCTTCGAGCCGGCAGCAATCGTGGAACGCCTGCAGCGCCTCGTCGTCGGTGATCGAGACGTAGCTGGCGCGGCCGTTGTCCTTGAGCCACGCATGCTCCGGGCCGACGCCCGGATAGTCGAGTCCCGCCGACACCGAATGCGTCTCGGTGACCTGGCCGTCTTCGTCCTGCAGCAGGTAAGTGCGGTTGCCGTGCAGCACACCGGGCGTGCCCAACGCCAGCGTCGCGGCGTGCCGGAGCGTATCGATGCCGTCACCGGCCGCCTCGACACCGATCAGTTGCACGCCGTCGACGGACAGATAAGGGTAGAAGATGCCGATCGCATTCGATCCGCCGCCGACGCAGGCGACGACGTAGTCCGGCTGCCGCCCGGTCATCTCGGGCATCTGCCGCTTGCATTCCTCGCCGATCACCGCCTGGAAGTCGCGCACCATCATCGGATACGGATGCGGGCCGGCCACGGTGCCGATGATGTAGAACGTGTCCTGCACGTTGGTCGCCCAATCGCGCATCGCCTCGTTCAGCGCATCCTTCAGCGTCCGCGAGCCGGATTCCACGGGCACGACCTCGGCGCCCAGCAGTTTCATCCGGTAGACGTTCTGCGCCTGCCGGCGAACGTCCTCGGCGCCCATGTAGACGACGCACCGCATGCCGAAGCGCGCCGCCACCGTGGCCGTGGCCACGCCGTGCTGGCCCGCGCCGGTCTCGGCGATCACGCGCGGCTTGCCCATCCGGCGCGCGAGCAGCGCCTGCCCGATCGTGTTGTTGACCTTATGGGCCCCCGTGTGGTTCAGGTCCTCGCGCTTGAAGTAGATCTGCGCGCCGCCCAGCTCGCGCGACCAGCGCTTGGCATGGTAAATGGGGCTGGGCCGGCCGACGAAGTGCGTCAGTTCGTCGCGGTACTCGGCGATGAAGTCGGGGTCGTTCTTGTAGTGGTCATAAGCGAGCCGCAGCTCTTCGATCGCGTGGGCCAGCGTCTCGGCCACGAAGATGCCGCCATAAGGGCCGAAATGGCCTCGGGCGTCCGGCAGGTCATAAGCGTTCATCGCGTCATCGCATTCCGTTCAACGCGCCGCGCGGCGAAAGCCGTGCGCGACTGCGTGCATTGTTCCGTGCGCCGTATCGAACCCCGCGCCGCATCATCGGTGCGTCGGACAGGACTCGGGACAACGCTGCCTGCAAAAGACCCTCGAGAAGGCCCTCGTTGACAAGGGCCGCACAGCAGGGCCGCGCGCCGCCATCGCCGCGTCAGCCGGATCCCGGATCGGCCCGCCATGCCTCGGCATCCGCCTGTTCGACGGCACGCACGAAAGCCTTCATCTTTTGCGGCGACTTGCATCGGGGATCGTTTGCCTGGATGCCGCTGGACACGTCGACGGCGAAGGGTCGGACCTGGCGGATCGCGTCCCCGACAGTTTCGGGCGACAGCCCTCCGGCCAGGATCAGCCGGCGCTGCCGCGCGGCTGGCGCAGCGTCGGTTACCCAGCGCCAGTCGAACGCTTCACCCACGCCACCGTAGGCTTCGCTGTGCTTGTCGAGCAGGAAAGCCTCGGCCGCGTCGAAGCGGATCGTCGATTCTAGCAAATCGGCGGCCTCCCGCATCCGCACGGCCCGCCACCACGCGGTTGCCGGGCGCGTCGACGCCATCGCCCGCACGCAATCCTGAGGCGTTTCATCGCCATGGAACTGCACGACGTCGAGCCCGACGTCATCGGCGATGCCCGCCACCCCCTGCGCCGACTCGTTGACGAACAACCCGACCGCCGACACGAACGACGGCAGGCGCATGCGAAGACGGCGCGCGTGCGCGGGCTCGACATACCGCGGACTGCGCGGATAGAGGACGAAGCCGACGGCATCGACACCCAGCGCCACCGCGGCGTCGACGTCCTCCTCCCTGACCAGACCGCAAAACTTGATCCGAGTTCTCATCCGCCCAGACTATACCGGGCCGTCCCCTCATGGTCAGCACGCGCATCGCAGGCCATGGACGGCCAGGTCGGCAGGTCCGGCGCATCCGCGCCATAGTCGACGCCGGTCAGATACAGGCCGTCCGCCGCGAACGTGGGCGCAGCTAGGCGGCGATCTCGGCTCGCCAGCACCTGCGCCAGCCAGTCGGGCGTGCGGCGCCCGATGCCGATCCACACGAGCGCCCCGACGATGTTGCGCACCATGTGGTGCAGGAACGCATTGGCGATCAGTTCGATCTCGATGATCTGGCCTCGCTCGACCAGATGCAGCGCCTGCAGGTCGCGCACCGGACTGGCCGCCTGGCACTGGGATGAACGAAAGGCGGAAAAATCATGGCGACCGACCAGGCACGGCAATGCCGCGCGCATCGCGTCGACGTCGAGCGGGTGGTACACCCAGCCCGCGCGGCCGGCCAGCAGCGGATGGCGCTGCGGCGCGCGATACAGCCGATAGTGATAACGCCGGCGCACGGCCGAAAACCGCGCATGGAAGGACGTCGGCACGATCGCGCTGGCCTGGACCGCGATCGCATCGGGCAGAAACGCGTTGACGCCGCGCACCCAGGCCGTCAACGGCCGCTCGACCTCGCAATCGACATGCACGACCTGGCAATCGGCATGCACGCCCGCGTCGGTACGCCCCGCGCAGATCGTGGCGAGCGGCCGGCCCGCGACCTGGGCCAGCGCGCGCTCGACATGATCCTGCACCGCCTGCCCGGACGGCTGCGTCTGCCAACCGGAAAACGGGCGGCCGTCATAAGCGATCACGAGCGCGTAGCGAGTCATCGGCTCATCGCTCCGTCGCGGAGACTGCCGCGGCCGCCTCCACAAACAAAAACGGGGAAGCCGAGGCCTCCCCGCCGAAAGAATCCCTGGCTAGGGATCAGCTTATTTTCGAGAGCATCAGCTGTGCTCTCTGTTGTTGGTCGTTGTCGCCGCCCTTGAGCACTTCCTGCAGCAGTTCGCGAGCGCCCTCGTTGTCACCGATCTCTTCGTAGGCCGACGCCAGATCGAGCTTGGTCGCCATCTCCTGCCAGCGCGCGGCATCCGCGTTGGGCGGGGGCGCCATCGTCGACGGCTGCAGATCCAGTCCGATCGCCGACAGATCCATCGCGGCCGACGATGTCGCCGCTTCTGCCTGGCGGCCGATCTTCGTATCGAAATCCTCGAGCGCCGGCAGGTCGATCTTCAGGTCGTCATGCAGCGTCGCGGTCTCGGTCGACGCGGTCTGCGTCGTGGTCGCCGGACCGGCCCGCTGCGGCAGATCGAGCGACGGCAGGTCGAACTTGCCATCGATGGCCTGCGTCAGTTCCGACGTCGACGGCGAAACGCTGGCTTCGTTCAACGCCCGATCCAGATCGAGATCGAAATCGATCGCCGACACCTCGTCCGGCTGGGACACGTCGATCACCGACGGCTCGCCCGAGAATTCGAGGCTGTTGTCGTCCTGCCGGGCATCGAACTCGCGCGCCGCCAGGCTGGCCGCCGCCGCCGCGCTCACGCCCATGCCGACCCCAGCCGCACCCGCCCCCTTGGGCGCCGGCTCGGGCTCCTCGGCATCGAGCGCCGGCAGTTCGGTATGCGTCGTCGCATCGAACGATGCCGTCATGGGCGCCGACGCCGTCAATGGCGCCAGGTCGGCCGGCATCGCACCGCCCTTGCCCGTGTACAGCGGATTGTCCGGATCGAGCGACAGGCCCAGCGTGACGACCTTCGGCCATTCTTCGTTATGGCCGTCCGTCATCGCGTACATGTCGGCCGCGACCTGGCTGAACATCTTCGCATCCTTGCGGCCCGCGTAGATCTCCATCAGCTTCAGGCGGATCGCCTGACGCTCGGGCTGCTTCTTCAGCGCCTCCTTCAGGATCTCCTCGGCCTGCGCCTCGCGTCCATAGGCGATGTACACCTCGGCCTCGGCGATCGGATCGACCTCGGTCGAATGCACGTCCGACGTCGTCTCGCGGCTGGCCGTGAACAGGCTGTTGTGCGTATCGACGCTGGTCTGGCCGCCGGTCGAGCCGAACAGCGAGTTCGCGGCGAAGCCGTCCGGCGCGATCAGGCTGTCCTCGAACTTCTCGACCTTCTTGCGACGCCGCATCGCGATCCACGCGGAACCCGCGATCAGCGCGATGACCGCCGCCAGGCCAGGCAGCACCAGCGGATTGTCGGTCAGCTCGTCCATCAGGCCCGGCTCGGGAGCCGGCTCCGGCGCCGCAGCGGGAGTGGCCACCGGGGCGGCGGACACCACCGGCGGCGTGACGGCCGGCTTGGATTCGACCTCGATGGTCTTCGGCGTATCGGCGGCGGCGGGCACCACCGGAATCGCCGGCGACGCGGCTTCGGCCACAGCCGCCGGCTTCGGCGCCGGCGCGGCTTCCAGCGGCGCTGGCGCTGCCGACGCGGCCACCGGGGCGGCCGCTGCCGGGGCCGCGGCCGCCTTGGCCGCTGCCGCATCGGCCGACGAAGACGTCCCTGCAGACGTCCCTGCAGACGTGCCCGCAACCGGCGCGACCGGCGCCGCCGGAGCGGCTGGCGCCGTCGGCGTGCTGGCGCGGGCCGCGTTGGCCGACGCTTGCAGATCGGCCAGTTGCTTGTCCTTCAGCTCGAGCAAGCGGCGCAGATCGGCGACGCTCTTTTCGAGTTCCTTGACGCGTCCCTGCGCTTCGCGCGCCGCGATCTCGGAGGCGACCCGGCGTTCGGCATCGCTCGCCGCGACCGAATTGCCGGCGCCCGCCGCAGCAGTGGCGCCCGATTTCGACAGCTTGAGCTGATCGCTGTCCTGGGCAGGGGCCGAACGATCCGTCACGCTGCCCGAGACGCTGCCGGACGCCGACTGGCCCGCGCGCTCGCTCTCGACGGCGCGCGTGCTGCCGGCCAATCGGGCCTTGTACTGGTTGAAATTGGCCATCTGCGCGCGAATCTCGGCGCGGGCCACCTTGTCGTCGATCGCGCTCATCGCCGCAGCATCGGGCACGGTCAGCGTGGCCCCCGAGCGCAGTTGATGGACGCTGCCGAAGAACGCATCGGGATTGGCGCGATAGATGGCGATGATCGCCTGTTCCATCGTGACGTCGGACGGCTTGGTCCGCGCGGCGATCGACGCGAGCGTCTCGCCTTGGCGCACGGCGACCGTACCGCCGCTCGCCGCGGGCGCGCTGGCCGCAGGCTTCGCCGGAGCTTGCACGGGGGCGGCCGGCGCCGTCTGCACGGCCGGTGCCGTTTGCTGGGACTGGACCAGGGCCGGCGCGCTCGGCGCATCGCCGGACCGGGCCAGGCCATTGGCCCGCGCCGCAGCCGCCAGGGCCGCCGCGTCGAGTGCCTGTCCGGCCGACGCCGCGCCATTGGACGAGGCGACGACGGCAGGCGGCACGATCGGGGCCGCCGCCCCTTCCTGCGGAGCCTGGCCGACCTTCATCTCGGGCGGATCCAGCAGGAACGTGTACTCGCGGACGAACTTGCCGGTCGCCCAGTTCAGCTCGATCAACAGATCGACGAATGGCTCGTTCAGCGGCTGAGCCGAGCTGATCCGCACCGAAGCGCGGCCATCGGCCCGGCGATCGACCGCGAAGCGCAGGCTCGACAACGCCGGGCTGTACTCGAGGCCGGCCTGCTTGAACGCGTCGGGCGACGCGAGCCTGACCGACAGCGACGGCGATTCATCGCGGCTCAGTGATGTGACTTCGACCTCGGCCCGCAACGGCTGGCCCAGCGCGGACTGCACGGTCAGACGACCGAGCCCGGCCGCCTGGACACTTCCGACCGACAAGGTCGCCAGAGCCAGGGCCACCGCGGAGGCCAATTGGCGCGATTTCGGGAAATTTCTCTTCATCTTGCCTGCTTCGGGATGTGTCACACTGTACCCCAGGGGAACCCCAATTTCATTTTTCGAGCGTAACATCAGTCACTTACCGACGCAAGCTTAGGTCGATTCACGGTTCGCGGCTGTCGTATCACCGGCGTCTGAGGACCGCTGGCCGGTTGCCCACCTCATTGACTTGTCTCGCATGCGCGACGCTCCTCCACGCGGGCGCGGCGCATACGGACGGCGCCATCACCTGTCCAGCAGGATCCGCAGCATGCGGCGCAGCGGCTCCGCGGCTCCCCACAGCAACTGGTCACCAACGGTGAACAGGCTGACGTATTCGGGGCCCATCGCCAGCTTGCGAACCCGCCCCACCGGCACCTGCAGCGTGCCCGTCACCGCCGTCGGCGTCAGCGCGCGCACCGAGGTTTCGCGGTCGTTCGGTACCCACTTGACCCACTCGTTGCCGCCGGCGATCAGCGCTTCGAGGTCGGCCAGCGGAACATCGCGCCGCAGCTTCAGCGTGACCGCCTGGCTGTGGCAGCGCATCGCGCCGATCCGCACGCAGATGCTCTCGACAGGGATATGACCGGCACCGCTGGCGGGCAGGCCCAGGATCTTGTTCAGCTCGGCATCGCCCTTCCATTCCTCGCGCGACATGCCGTTGCCCAGATCCTTGTCGATCCACGGGATCAGGCTGCCGGCGAGCGGCACGCCGAAATGCTCGACGGGAAACGCTTCGCCACGCATCGTTGCTGCGACACGACTGTCGATGTCCAGGATCGCCGACGCCGGATCGGCGAGCAGGTCGGCCACCGATGCGTGCAGGCGCCCCATCTGTGACAACAATTCACGCATATGCTGCGCACCGCCGCCCGACGCGGCCTGGTACGTCATCGCCGTCGCCCATTCGACGAGGCCTTCGCGCAGCAGGCCCGCCAGGCCCATCATCATCAGACTGACTGTGCAGTTGCCGCCGATGTAGTTGCGCCCGCCGGCGCGCAGCGACTCGCGGATCAGCGCCTCGTTCAATGGGTCGAGCACGATGACGGCGTCGTCCTTCATCCGCAGCGTGGACGCGGCGTCGATCCAGTAGCCGTTCCAGCCTGCGGCGCGAAGCTTGCCGAAGATCTCGGTCGTGTAGTCGCCGCCCTGGCACGTGACGATCGCGTCCATGCGCTTGAGCGCGTCGATGGACATCGCGTCCTGCAGCTTGTCCGCGCCCATCGGGGCGTCGCCGCCCACCGCCGACGTGCTGAAGAACACCGGATCGATCAGCGAGAAATCGTTTTCCTCGCGCATGCGCGACATCAGCACCGAGCCGACCATGCCGCGCCAACCCACCATTCCGACTTTCATCATGATCCCGATTTCCTTCGCGAGTATCTTCGCGATCCTCTTCTCGATTCTTTCATCAAAGCAGCGCGGCGATGACCGCGTCGGCCATCTCGCGCGTGCCGACCGTCTGCCGGCCCGCTTCGGCGATGTCCGCGGTCCGGTAGCCCTGCGCGAGTACCTTGCGGACCGCCGTTTCGAGACGCCGTGCTGCCTCGTCCTGATCCAGCGAATACCGGAGCAGCATCGCCGCCGACAGGATCGTCGCCAGCGGATTGGCCAGGTTGCGCCCCGCGATGTCGGGGGCCGAGCCATGGATCGGCTCGTACATGCCGAAATTGTTCGCGTTGAGCGACGCCGACGGCAGCATGCCGATCGAGCCGGTCAACATCGAGGCTTCGTCCGACAGGATATCCCCGAACATGTTGCCCGTCACGATCACGTCGAACTGCTTGGGGTTGCGGACCAATTGCATGGCCGCGTTGTCGACATACATGTGCGACAACTCGACATCGGCGTATTCGTCGTGCACGTCGGTCACGACGTCCCGCCAGAACTGGGTCGTCTCCAGCACGTTGGCCTTGTCGACCGAGCACACGCGGCGCTGGCGCTTGCGCGCGGCCTGGAACGCGCTGTGCGCGATGCGGCGGATCTCGCTCTCGGTGTAGCGCATCGTGTCGAAGCCCTCGCGCTCGCCGGACTCGGTCGTGCGCACGCCGCGAGGCTGGCCGAAGTAGATGTCACCGGTCAGTTCGCGCAGGATCAACAGGTCCAGGCCGGCGACCACGTCGGGCCGCAGCGTCGATGCGTGGGCCAGTTCCGGATAGACGACGGCCGGGCGCAGGTTCGCGAACAGGTCGAAATGCTTGCGAAGCCGCAGCAGACCCTGTTCGGGGCGCTGCGGACGCGGCAGCGCGTCATATTGCGGACCGCCGACTGACCCGAACAGGATCGCGTCGGCCTTCTCGCACAGCGCGAGCGTGGCGGCCGGCAGCGGATCGCCGCTGGCGTCATAGCCGGCACCGCCGACCGGAGCCGATTCGAACTCGAGCTTGAGCCCGTCGCGCACCAGCACATCGAGCACGCGCAAGGTCTGCGCGGTGATTTCCGGTCCGATGCCGTCTCCCGGCAGCACAGCGATTTTCATCCAGGTTCACCTTATCGAGGAAGCACGAGCGGCCGACGGCTCGCGTCGCCATCGGCCGCGATTGAGCGGGGCTGCGTCAGGACGGCAGCGTGTTGGCGAGCCAGGGCTGCGCGTGCAGCCGGCGCGACTCGAATTCGCGGATCTGGTCGGCGTGCTGCAGCGTCAGGCCGATTTCGTCCAGGCCGTTGAGCAGGCAGTGCTTGCGGAACGCATCGATCTCGAACGAGTAGACGAGCGATCCGTTCGCCGTGGATACCGTCTGGGCGTTCAGGTCGACGATCAGTTCGAAGCCGAGGAACGACACCGTCTCCTGGAACAGGCGGTCGACGTCGGCTTCGCTGAGCACGATCGGCAGCAGGCCGTTCTTGAAGCAGTTGTTGAAGAAGATGTCGGCGAACGACGGCGCGATGACCACCCGGAACCCGTATTGGTCCAGCGCCCAGGGCGCATGCTCGCGCGACGATCCGCAGCCGAAGTTCTTGCGCGTCAGCAGGATCGACCCGCCCTGGTAGCGCGGCTGGTTCAGCACGAAATCCGGGTTCAGCGGCCGCTTGTCGTTGTCCATCCCCGGTTCGCCGTGGTCCAGGTAACGCCATTCGTCGAACAGGTTCGGACCGAACCCGGTCCGCTTGATCGACTTGAGGAACTGCTTCGGAATGATCGCGTCGGTATCCACGTTGGCGCGATCCAGCGGCACGACGATGCCGCGGTGTACGGTGAGGCTTTGCATCGGATTCTCCTGTCGCGCTCAGAGCCGGCGGATGTCGACGAAATGCCCGTTGATCGCCGCGGCGGCGGCCATCGCCGGGCTGACCAGGTGCGTGCGACCGCCCGCGCCCTGCCGCCCTTCGAAGTTGCGGTTGGACGTCGACGCGCAGCGCTCGCCCGGTTCGAGCCGGTCGGCATTCATCGCCAGGCACATCGAACATCCGGGTTCGCGCCACTCGAAACCCGCGTCGCGGAACACCTTGTCGAGCCCCTCGGCCTCGGCCTGGCGCTTGACGAGCCCCGAACCGGGCACGACCAGCACCGCCTTGACGTTGGACGCCTTGTGCCGGCCGCGCACGACGGCCGCGGCCTGGCGCAGATCCTCGATCCGGGAGTTCGTGCACGAACCGATGAACACCTTGTCGATCCGGATGTCCGCGATCGGCGTGTTGGGCTTGAGCCCCATGTAGGCCAGCGCGCGCTCCATCCCCTCGCGACGCACCGGATCCTTTTCCTTGTCGGGATCGGGTACGCGGGCATCGACGGGCACGACCATCTCGGGCGACGTGCCCCAGGTCACCTGCGGAACGATCGTCGCAGCGTCGATCATCACGACGGCGTCGAAGCGGGCGCCCGGGTCGGAGCGCAGTTCGCGCCACAGCGCGACCGCCCGATCCCAGTCGGGGCCGGCGGGCGCGTACGGGCGCCCTTTCAGGTAGTCGATCGTCACGTCGTCGACAGCGACCATGCCCGAGCGCGCGCCCGCCTCGATCGCCATGTTGCAGATCGTCATGCGGCCTTCCATCGACAGCGCGCGGATCGCCGAGCCGGCGAACTCGATCGCGTAGCCGGTGCCGCCCGCCGTGCCGATCTTGCCGATGACCGCCAGCACGATGTCCTTGGCCGTGACCCCGCGCGGCACCTGGCCATCGACCTGGATCAGCATGTTCTTCATCTTCTTGGCATTGAGCGTCTGCGTGGCGAGCACGTGCTCGACCTCGGACGTGCCGATGCCGAAGGCCAGGCAGGCGAACGCGCCGTGCGTGCTCGTGTGCGAGTCGCCGCAGACGACCGTCATGCCGGGCAGCGTCGCGCCCTGTTCCGGGCCGATCACGTGCACGATGCCCTGCCGGACATCGGTGGCGTCGAAGTAACGCAGCCCGAAGGTCTTGGCGTTCTCGTCCAGCGTCGCGACCTGCAGCGCCGACACCGGATCGGCGATACCCTGGCTGCGGTCCGTCGTCGGGACGTTGTGATCGACGACCGCCAGATTGGCCGACACGCGCCACGGCAGGCGATGCATGACCTTCAGGCCCTCGAAGGCCTGCGGGCTGGTGACCTCGTGCAGCAGTTGGCGATCGATATAGATCAGGCAGGTGCCGTCGTCTTCCTGCCGGACGACGTGCGAATCCCACAACTTGTCATAGAGGGTGCGAAGAGCTAACGACATGATGAGCCAGAGCCCGTTAGGATAGCCGGCTATTATAGGCCGCCCCTATCGGCCCCGCACTAAGACGACCGGCCTCCTCGCGCGGCCGGCATCCCCCGCCGGTCCCTGTTCGCCTCCGATCAGGCGTTCTCATCAGGCGCTCCCGATCAGGCATCCGCTTCAGCGGCGGGCCTGTTCGTACAGCGGCAGCACCCGCATCGCATAGACCTGCAGGTCCTGGATCCGCGTCTCGGACGACGGGTGGGTGCTCAGGAACTGGGGTCCGCTGCCGCCGCCGGCCTTGGCCATCTTCTGCCAGAGCGTGACCGCGGCGCGCGGATCGTAGCCGGCCCGCGCGGCCAGCTCGACGCCGATGCGGTCGGCCTCGCTCTCGTGCAGCCGGCTGTTCGGCAGGCCGACCGTCAGGCCATAGGCCATGTTCCCGAGCTGCGACATGCCGCTGCCGCCGCCGAGCAGCGTGGTGGCCGCGGCGATCCCCAGGTTGGCCGTAACCTGCTCGGATGCCCGCTCGCGCGCATGCTCGCGCAGCGCGTGGGCGATCTCGTGGCCCATGATGGCGGCGATCTCGTCGTCATTCAGGTTCAGCTTGGTGATCAACCCGCTGTAGAACGCGATCTTGCCGCCCGGCATGCACCAGGCGTTGAGTTCGTCCGATTCGATGACGTTGACCTCCCATGCCCATTTGGGCGCGTCGGGCCGGAATGCCGACGTCACCGGGATGATCCGGTTCGCGATCGCGCGAACGCGATTGGTCAACGCGACATTGCTGTTCAGGTGGCCCGCGCCGCGCTCCTTCTTCAACGTCTGCTGGTAGGCCTGGATCGCCCCTTCGCGCAACTCGGCTTCGGACACCAGGCTCGACATCCGCTGCGTACGGTCGATGCCGACGGTGCCGGGCGCGGTCGTCTGCACGGCCTGGCAGGCCGCCAGCAGCGCGCAGGTCGCCGTGCTGGCCAGCAACCGGCGCAGCCGGTGATTCCGCGACCCGGCGTCCGGCGGACGGATGGTCGAGTCGGCAGCGGTATGGGACGGATCGACAGTCAATGGCTTGGCCTCCCTCGTCGGATGTCGGTGAACGGAATCAGCGCCGCCAGGGCGTCGGCCCGGCGATCACGGGCGTCACCACGCGCACGCCGGCATTCTGGCCGCGGTCGCGCAGCACGTGGTCGATCAGGACCAGCGCGAGCATCGCCTCGGCGATCGGAGTCGCGCGGATTCCGACGCAAGGGTCGTGGCGGCCGTGGGTCGCGACCTCGTTCGCGGCGCCCGTCTGGTCGATCGAACGGCGCGCGAGGCGGATGCTCGACGTAGGCTTGATCGCGATCGACACCGTGATCGGCTGTCCGGTGGAGATCCCGCCGAGCACGCCTCCCGCCTCGTTGCCGACGAAACCGTCCGGCGTCAATTCGTCGCCGTGCTGGCTGCCGCGCTGCGCGACGCATGCGAATCCGGCGCCGATCTCCACGCCCTTGACCGCATTGATGCCCATCATCGCATGCGCGATATCGGCGTCCAGCCGATCGAACAACGGCTCGCCGAGCCCGACCGGGACGTTCTCGGCGACGATATTGATCCGCGCGCCGCACGAGTCGCCGGCCTTGCGCAGCTCGTCCATGTAGCGTTCGAGCTCGGGCACGATCGCATCGTCGGGCGCGAAGAACGGATTGCTCGACACGCAATCCCACGACGTGAACGGGATCGCGATCTCGCCGAGCTGCGCCATGCAGCCTCGGATCCGCACGCCGAACTGCTCGTCCAGCCATTTGCGGGCGATGGCGCCGGCGGCCACCAGCGGCGCGGTAAGCCGCGCCGACGAGCGCCCGCCGCCGCGGTAATCGCGGGCACCGTACTTTTGCCAGTAGGTGTAGTCCGCATGGCCAGGCCGGAAGGTTTGCGCGATATTGCCGTAATCTTTCGATCGCGCGTCCTGGTTGCGGATCAGCAACCCGATCGGGGTGCCCGTCGTCTTACCCTCGAACACGCCGGATAGAATTTCGACTTCATCCGGTTCTTGCCGCTGCGTTACGTGGCGCGACGTGCCGGGCCGGCGGCGATCGAGTTCGCGCTGGATATCCTCGAGCGCGAGCGCCATGCCGGGCGGGCAACCGTCGACGATGCAGCCGATCGCCGGACCGTGCGACTCGCCGAACGTGGTGACAGTGAAACTACGACCTAAGGTATTACCCGACATGGCGTTGGCCGAGCGGAACCTCGGCGGATACTGGACTTGCTGCGATTGTAACGATTGATTCGAACAGGACTGCTATGAACCGACGTAGAGAACTGCTGATGTCGATGGCCGCCGGTGCCGTCGCGGGTGGCCTGCCCGGATGGGCGCACGCCGATGGGTACCCGACCCGTCCGGTCAAGATGGTGATCCCCTTCCCGCCCGGCGGCAGTACCGACATCGTCGGTCGGCTGCTGGCGACCCGCCTGTCGGAACCGCTGGGGCAGACGGTCGTCGTCGAGAACCGCGGCGGTGCGGGCGGCACGATCGGCGCCGCCGAAATAGCCCGCGCGACGCCGGACGGCTACACGATCGGCATCGCCACCGTCTCGACCTGCGGCACGGCGCCCAACATTTATCCGAAGCTGCCGTACGATCCGATCAAGGATTACCAGACGATCACCAACATCGCGGCCGTGCCCGGCATCATCGTCGTGCACCCGAGCTTCCCGGCCCGCAACTTCGCCGAGTTCATCAAGGTCCTGAAGGCCAACCCCGGACGCTACAACTACGCGTCGTCGGGCGCGGGCGGCGTCGGGCACATGGGCATGGAGATGTTCAAGATCCAGAGCGGCACGTTCATGACGCACATCGGCTATCGCGGCGCCGGCCCCGCGCTGACCGACGTGCTGGCCGGCAACGTGCCGATCATGTGGGACAACCTGTCGTCGTCGCTGCCCTACATCAAGAACGGCAAGCTGATCGCGATCGGGCTGGCCTACGACGAGCGCATCCCCCAGTTGCCGGACGTGCCGACGTTCATCGAGCTGGGCATGAAGGACTACGAGGCCACGACCTGGTACGGCCTGATCGGCCCGGCCGGCATGCCGAAGGACATCGTCGCCAAGCTGAACGCGGAGTCGGTCAAGATCATCCATTCCAACGACTTCAAGGCCCGGCTGCTGGATTCCGGCGCGTTCCCGATCGGCGACACGCCCGAACACTTCGCGGCCACGATCGCCAAGGAAGTCGTCAAGTGGAAGAAAGTGGCCGATTACGCGAAGGTCAAGCTCTGAAGCGCAGCGGTGGGCGGCATGCCGCCGGCCCGCCCTGCGATGAAAAAGCCCGCCATCCGGCGGGCTTTTTCCTTTTATCGATCGTCGAAATCCAGCGGTCGCTTGTACGTCTCGGGCAGGAACAGCAGCCCCAGCACGAACGTCATCGCCGCGACGACCACCGGATACCACAGGCCGTAGTAGATGTCGCCGGTGGCCGCGACCATCGCGAACGACGTCGTCGGCAGGAAGCCGCCGAACCAGCCGTTGCCGATGTGATACGGCAGCGACATCGACGTGTAACGGATGCGGGTCGGGAACAGCTCGACCAGCCACGCGGCGATCGGCCCATAGACCATCGTCACCAGCAGTACCAGGTACCACAGCACCAACAGCGACCTGCCCCAGTCGAGCCTGGCCGGATCGGCCTTGGCCGGATAACCGGCTTCGATCAGTGCCCCGCTCAATGCCTTCGCATCGAAACCGTCGAGTGTCTTGTCGCCGATCCGGACCTGGATCGCCGTCGCGCCGGCCGCCTCGTGCGTCGAATACGGCACGCCGGCCTTGGCCAGAGCCGCCTTGGCCTTGTCGCAATCGCTGGTGAACTGGCGGGTGCCGGTCGGGTCGAACTGGAAGTGGCAGTCCGCCGGGTTGGCCACGACGACGACCGGGTTCTGCGCCTGCGCGTCGAAGATCGCCGGGTTCGCGTAGTGCGTCAGTGCCTTGAACGCGGGGAAATACGTCAGCGCCGCCAGCAGGCAGCCGGCGAGCACGACCGGCTTGCGGCCGATCTTGTCCGACAGCATGCCGCACAGGATGAAGAACGGCGTGCCCAGCAGCAGGGCCCCGGCGATCAGGTAATTGGCGGTTTCACCATCGACCTTCAGCGACTGCGTCAGGAAGAACAGCGCGTAGAACTGCCCGGTGTACCAGACGACGGCCTGGCCGGCCGTGCCGCCGAGCAGGGCCATCAGCACCGTGCGGCCGTTCTTCCAGTTGCCGAACGACTCCTTCAACGGTGACTTGGAGGACTTGCCTTCCTCCTTCATCTTCTTGAAGACCGGCGACTCGTTCAGCCTGAGCCGGATCCACACCGAGATGCCCAGCAGCAGGATCGACACGAGGAACGGAATCCGCCATCCCCACACGTCGAAATCGCTGCCGGTCAGCTTGCGGCATGCCAGGATCACCAGCAGCGACAGGAACAGCCCCAGCGTGGCCGTCGTCTGGATCCACGCGGTATAGGCGCCGCGCTTGCCCATCGGCGCGTGCTCGGCCACGTAGGTCGCCGCGCCGCCGTACTCGCCGCCCAGCGCCAGGCCCTGGAACAGCCGCAGCAGCACGAGCACGATCGGCGCCGTGATGCCGATCGCCTCGTAAGTCGGCAGTACGCCGACGATGAACGTCGACAGGCCCATGATCAGGATCGTGATCAGGAACGTGTGCTTGCGCCCGATCAGATCCCCCAGGCGGCCGAAGAAGAGCGCCCCGAACGGGCGAACGGCGAACCCGGCCGCGAACATCAGCAGCGTCAGGATGAAGCCGGTGGTTTCGTTGACGCCCGCAAAGAAGTTCTTGGCCATCACCGCGGCCAGTGAACCGACCAGATAGAAGTCATACCACTCGAACACCGTCCCCAGCGACGATGCAAAGATGACCATCCTCTCCTGCTTGACGTCGGCCGGGCGGGCCCCCTTCTGGCCGCTCGGCAACGCT
>JAKPAM010000013.1 GCA_029779435.1 Pseudomonadota bacterium
CCAGTTTGTGGGACCTCGATCGTCCTGAGGATCTGGCACGTCTGGCGACGCTGCCGGGGCTCGCCGCATGGCGGCGATGAACAGGCAGCGCCGGCGGGCGTCGCTGACCCTGCTGGCATTGCCCGTCATCGGCGCTACGGGCGGCATGCGCGGGTTTGCCGTCGCGGCGGCGAGCGATGGCGACGGCCCGCGGCGTATCGACCTGCCGCGATTCTCCGCGGCGCCACCGGGCCATCGCCTGCCGGCGGGATGGACGCATCAGACCCTGCCTTCGGTGGAGCGGCCGAACCGCTTCGACCTGGTGGTCGACGAGGGGGTGACGGTGTTGCGGGTGTTGTCCGATCATTCGGCGTCCAGCCTGGCGGTCGTGCAGCGCGTCGATGCGGCGGCGACGCCGTTGCTGCGGTGGCGTTGGCGCGTGTCGAACAGCGTCGCCGCTTCGGATCTGCGGCGCAAGGCCGGCGATGACTACGCCGGCCGTGTCTATGTGCTCTTCGACCTGCCGCCCGAACGTCTGCGTGTGGCCGATCGATTGAAGATTGCCGCCGCGCGGCTGCTGCATGGCGCGGATCTGCCGGCGGCGGCGTTGTGCTACGTCTGGGGGACGGCGCAGGCGGCCGGCGAGTCGGGGTGGAATGCGTACACCGATCGCCTGCGCATGCTGGTCGTCGATTCCGGGAACGGGCATGCCGGACAGTGGCGCGAAGTCGTTCGCGATGTCGCCGCCGATTTCCGTGTCGCTTTCGGTGAGCCGGTGCCGGCCATCTCCGGTGTTGCCGTCGCGGCCGATACCGACAACAGCGGCGAGCGTGTCGAGGCGCGCTTCGGCGACCTGTGGTTCGAGGCGCGGCCCTGAAATCGTCAGGCGGCGACAGCGACCCGGTTGCGACCGTTTCGCTTGGCCTCGAAAAGCGCCGCGTCGGATGCCTGGATCAGTGCCTGGCTGTCCATTTCGGCGCCGTGCAGGCTGGCCACGCCGATGCTCAAGGTGACCGGTATCGTCTGACCTTCCCAGAGGAAGCTGTATTTCTCGACCACCGAACGGATCCGCTCGGCGATCTGCACGGCGGCGCGCGCCGTGGCATTCGGCAATACGGCGGCGAACTCCTCGCCGCCGTAGCGAAACACCAGGTCTTCGGCGCGCGAGGCGCGCTTGAGCAACTCCGCGAGCTGGCGCAGGACCGCGTCGCCGGCGGCATGGCCGTAGGTGTCGTTGATGCGCTTGAAGTGGTCGATGTCGAGCAGCAGGCAGGCCATCGGCAAGGCGTTGGACTGCGCGAAGGCCCACTCCGAGGCCAGGAAGTCGAGCCCGTGGCGGCGGTTGGGCAGTTGCGTCAGGGGGTCGGTCAGCGCTTCCTGCAGAAGACGTTTGTGGGCGACGGCAAACTCGTCGGTTGAGCGCATGATGCCGCGCCGTTCGCGCTGGATCTCTTCGCGCAGACGCAGCATGCGGGTGGCGGTGTTCAACCGGACGCGCAGGGTCTGGATGTTCAGCGGCTTGACCAGCACGTCGTCGGCGCCGGCATCGATGGCCTCAAGGATGTGCTCCTCGCTTTCCGGAGAAGCCA
>JAKPAM010000127.1 GCA_029779435.1 Pseudomonadota bacterium
GGCATCGAACAGGCGGCGCGCCGGCTTGTCGAGCGAATGCCGTTGTAGCACGGCTTCGTCGACCGTTGCCAGCCGGTCGTCCCGCTCTGGCGCGCCCAGCCAGTCGGGTAGTACGGTGAGCGACAGGCGCTGCCCGGGCGGCAGGGCTCGGCGCAAGGCGACGAGGAAACGCGTGTAGTCGGCGAGTTGGCGGCTACCGCAATCGTGGTCGATTTCCAGCGTCGCCGATGTCGGCCAGTCGCCGCGCAGGGCGACGAGATCGGCGATCAGCGTCGCGTCGTCGAGCGTTGCCAGCGGCGCGGCGATGCGCACAACGGGAATCGCCGGGCGACCACTGGCGACGATCGCCGCCCGGTCGACGGCGATCGGCTGGAATCGACCCTGGCGATCGACCTCGCCCGCGAGGATCCGCCAGGAGCCCACGAGGTCGGCGGAATCGCGCAGTGCCGCGCTCAGCGCGGGCTGCCAGCGGCGTTGCCAGACGTAGGCGTCGTGCGCGGGCAGCGTCGGCGCTGGCTTCTCCCCGCAGGTAGCGAGCAAGACTGCCGCCAGCCAGGCCACTGGTAGCCAGCACGCGCTCACGGGTAAACGAAGGACTTGACCCGACTGGCCGGGCAATTGACGTCCTGCATGTGCTGCGCCGGCTCGCCGCCGGAGTGCCGCCGGCCCCCGCGTGGTGCGTCGAGCGATCCCTGTGCCGCCGCATCAAGGGTGGCTTGATCCGTCGCGACGGTGACAGGCATGAGCGGTCTTCAGCGGACCACCATCCACTTGTCCTCGCTGCCGCGCACCACCAACATCTGCTGTGGGTAGTAGACGCCGAGAACGACACCGATACACATCTGCATGTCGTTGCCCTTGATGCGCGAGAAAGCATTGAGGTCTTCAGGACCGAACACTTGGCCGGACTTGGCGCTGACGACGATTTCCGGGTTGCCGGTCGTCACGATGTCAAGGTCGGCGGCCGGGACGATGCGCACGCCGACAGCATAGGCCTTGTCCAGGCATTTGGACTTCCTGATGGCTTCGATATTGAGCTGCATG
>JAKPAM010000099.1 GCA_029779435.1 Pseudomonadota bacterium
GGTGCCGCGGTGGACCAGCAGCACCAGCTCGCATTCGTCGCGCTGGCTGGTGGCATCGGAAGAGAGCTGCGGCAGCAGCGCCAGGCCGGCATCCGCGTGCCGGATCGCTTCGATCGGGGCCAGATGGGCGAGCGCGCTTTCGGCCGCATCGGTCAGATGGCCGATGGCCGCTCGCGGCATCAGCGCCGCTTCGGCGTGGGCCGCCAGCTCGGCCGATGAGATCGGTGCGCCGGCCGCACGCGAGGTGGTCAGCGAATCGAGGATCCGGCGGTGGGCGTCGATCCGGTCCGCCGGGCCGACCCGGTGATGGAAGACCTGCCGGTAGAAGCTGTGCCGGAAGCCGCAGACCTCGTCGATCGCGCCGTCGGCCAGCCGCGCCAGCGGCCGCTCTTCGAGCCACTGCTGGCGCCGGACCAGTTCGTCGATCGCGGCCCGGACCGTGGCGACGTCGTGGCCGGTCGCGTCCGCGACGGTCCGGATGCGGAACTCCACCCCGATCAGGCTCGCGATCGCGAGCATCGTGATCCGGTCCGCCGGCAGCCGGTCGATCGCGCGGTCGATGACGCCGGCGAGGCTGGCCGGTGCCGCGGCGAGCGTCAGGCCGGACCAATCATCGGCGGGGAAAGCGTCGGCGGGCGAAGCATCGGCGGGCGAAGCGTCGGTGGGGAAAGCATCGGCGGGCGGAGCACCGGAGGGCGAGGCGGCCGGGCCCGCGCCGGCATCGTGCCGCTGCTGCGCCGTCAGCAGCTCGCCGGTCGTCGCCGCGACGAACAGCGGCAGGCCGTCGGTATGGGCATGCAGCCGGCGAACGAACGGTTCGGGGGGCGTGCGGCCGTACAGCCGGCCGGCCAGGTAGGCGGCGACCTCTCGCTCGGAGAACGGTTCGAGCGCGATCTCGGTGCCCAGCCCATGCAGCCGCAGTTCATGGCGCAGCCGGCTGAACGGATGGCCGGTGGCGATCGCGTCGGCGGGCCGGCAACTGGCAAGCCACATCAGCCGTGCGGGCTGGCGCCGGCGGGCCAGGTAGTCGAGCAACTGAATCGTCGCGTGATCGCTCCAATGCAGATCCTCGGTGACCAGCAGCAATGGCCGCGTCGCCGTATGGCGCTCCAGCAGCTCGGCCAGTTCGCGCAGCATCCGGCCCTGGGTGGAACCGGCCAGTTCGCGCTGCAGCGCCGCGCGTTCGTCGCCGTCGGTCAGCCACGGCAACTGGAGCAGCCAGGTCGGCGCCACCGTGCGCATCAGCGCCGGCAGCGTCGGATCGTCCCGGCACAGCATCCCCAGCGCATCGAGAATCGGGGCATAGGGCTCGCCGGCACCGATCTGTTCGACGCACTGGCCGAGGACCACCGGGGCCTGCGGTCCGAGCATCGCGGTGAATCCGTCGATCAACGTGGTCTTGCCGATGCCGGCTTCGCCGCTGATCCAGACCGTCCGGCGGCGACCGGCGAGGGCGTCGCGCCAGGCGGTGGCCAGCGTGTCGAGCGCGTCGCGCCGCCCGACCAGGCCGGGCGGCGGGGCATCCAGCCGGACAGAAGACGACCGGTTGGTGGCCGACGGCGAAGCGGGTCGGGATGCCGGCTGGGGCGAGGGTGGGAGCGCCGGTCCGATCGACGCACTGCCGGCCGTCACGGCGGATCCGGCCTGGATCGGCGTCAACGGCGGCAGGAAGCGATAGCCGCGGCGGGCCACGGTTTCGATCAGCCGGGGGGCCCGGGCATCGTCCGACAGGGCGGCGCGGATCTGCCCGATCGTCGTCTTGAGGACCGACTCGCTGATGTGCCGATGTCCCCAGACCGCATCCAGCAGCGCTTCCTTGCCGACCAGCCGCCCGGGCCGGCGGGCCAGCTCGCAGAGCACGTCGAAGGCCTTCGGCGGCAGCTCGACGGGAATGCCATCGCGCGTGAGCGCGGCATTGCCCTCGTCGAGCACGAAAGTATCGAAGCGCACGATCAGATCAGGCATCGGCGGGGCGCGTGCGCGGGGGGTCTCATGATGGTGGATGCGGCACAGTCTACCCAGTTCGCGGCGCGGGTCGAAGGCTTCGGTGGCAGCTCGACGCCGGCCTTCGTTCAGGAACGGAACGGCCCGACGGCCCGGCCGGCGGCGTGATTCGGCCCTCGCCCCGGTCTGGCACAATCGGTCTTCGGTGTTCCTTCGTCGCACCTCCACCCCATGCAGACCGCGCTGTTTCCCGAGCCGGACGAGCCGCGCCCGGAGCCGGCCCCGAAGCGTCCGACCGCAAAGCGCCCGACCCCGAAGCGTCCGGCGTCAGACGGCCCGGTCGCTGCTGCGCCGGCCGATCCGGCCTTGCTCGCGCTCGCGGCGGCGCTGCCGCCCGAACTGCGCCTCGGCACCTCGTCCTGGACCTACCCCGGCTGGAAGGGGCTCGTCTGGGACCGCGAGTACACCGAGACGGCGCTGGCGCGGCAGGGGCTGCACGCCTATGCGCAGCATCCGCTGTTTCGGACAGTCAGTCTCGATCGCAGTTTCTACCGCCCGCTGACGCCGGAGCAGTTCGCCGAGTACGCGTTGCAGGTTCCGGAGGATTTTCGCTTCGTCGTCAAGGCGCCCGGGCTGGTGACCGATCCGATGAAGCGCGACGGTGCGGGTCGCGGCCTGCAGCCGAATCCGGATTTCCTCGACGCGGACGCGGCGTTGCGCGAGGCCATCGGACCCGCCGCCCAGGGCTTGGGCCGGCGGCTCGGTGTGGTCGTGTTCCAGATCAGCCCGTTGCCCCGTTCGTGGCTCGGGCAGATGCCGGCGCTGATCGAGCGGCTGCATGGCCTGCTCCGGGGCATCGCGTCGTCGTCCGACGCCGTTGTGGCCGTCGAAGTCCGCGATCCGCAATGGCTGACACCCGACCTGGTCGCGGCGCTGCGCGACACCGGCGCGACCTATTGCATGGCGCTGCATGCCAAGATGCCGGCCATCGTCGATCAACTGCCGCTGTTGCGGGCTCTGTGGCCCGGGCCGTTCGTCTGCCGCTGGAACCTGAATCCGGTCCACGGCGCGTTCGGCTACGAGGAGGCGCGCCGCCAGTACGCGCCATTCGATCGTCTCGTCGATCCCGATCCGCAGACGCGCGCGACGCTGGCGCGGGTGATCGCCGGCACGGTCGGTGCCGGGCATCCGGCCTACGTGACGCTCAGCAACAAGGCCGAGGGCTCGTCGCCGTTGTCGGTCGTCGCGCTGGCGCAGGCGGTGTGCGATCTGCGCCGGTCTGCAGCGGGCGCTGCGCCGCAAACGCCGGCCGCAGGACGGGCGCCGGCTTCGGGACGTTGAGTTCAGGTCGTTGAGTTCAGGACGCGGAGCGCTGGACGATCGCCCGCGCCCTGAGCACCAGCGGCGTATCGTCGGCGCCGCGGATCCGCCCGAGCAGCGCGGCGATCTCCGTTCTGTCCTCGGCGGCGCGGACCTGCGCGAGTTCCGCGTCGTCCATCCGCGCCTCTCGGGCGAGCAGCTCGCCCCAACGGTTGCCGGTCTGCCGTGCGGCGACGACGGCCGCATCGAAGGCAGCGATGCGCTCGGCCAGCGGGTGCCCCAGCGCGGCGAGCGCGTGCGCCCGCGCGACATGGAGCTGGGGCAGGGCGAAGCGCTCGCCGATGCGATCGGCCAGTCGCAGGCCGGCGTCGGTCTGGGCCAGCGCGGCGACCGGGTCACCGGTCATGCGCGCGATCATCGCGCCGTAGGCGCGCACGGCGGTGGAGCCGGTGTAGATGCCGAGGCTGCCGTTGATGTCGCAGCCGCGCTCCAGGCGAGCGAGCGCGCCCGGTTCGCCTCGCCAGGCCATCAGCAGCGCGCCGAACCATTGCGCCGGCCCGTGGCCATGGCCGATCGCGTGGGTCGTCACGAGTTCTTCGAGCATCGGCTGCACGCGGGCGAGTTGCGCCATGTCCTCGATGCCGGCCGCGACCTCGCAGCGGCACCAGGCGGTCTGCATCCGGGCGAACGGCTGGTCGATCGCCATGCTGCGGGCGTCGGCCAGATCGAGGTGCCGCCGGGCGGCTTCGACGTCGCCGGCGAGTACCCGCGCGCAGGCACCGTGGGCGTGCATCGATACGACCGGATCGATCAGATGGGCGGGGATGGCCGCCAGCGCATCGGTGTTGTCCGTGGCGACCGCGAGCCCGGTTTCGAACATCGCGATACCGTCGGCGAGACGGCCTTCGAAGCAGGCGGCGAGGCCGCCGAGGTTGCTGGCCAGGACGGTCAGCGCCGCGTTGTCGGCAGCGGCCGCCAGGGTTGCGATCCGCTCCGCGTGGGCCCGGGCCCGGGGGTAGTCGCCGAGCGTGAACCAGGCGCCGCCGATGCCGCCGTGGAACCAGGCCCTCTGGACCGTCGGGGGCAGCCGGTCGCACAGCAGCGAGGCCCGCTCGAGGGCTTGGCGTGCGGCCGGATCGCCGAGCCCTTTCAGCAGGCGATGCGCGGTGCCGCAGCGGATCGACAAGGCCAGTTCCAGTTCGTCGCGAATTTCCCCGGCCGGGATGTCGGTTCGCTCCAGCAATGCCAGGCCGGCTTCGGCGTGACGCACCGCCTCGACCGGCGCCAGACGGGCCAGCGCGCTCTGCGCCGCTTCGGCGAGGTGGCCGACGGCCTCGACGGGCATCAGCCCGGCTTCGGCGTGGCTCGCCAGTTCGGCTGGAGAGACGGCCGCACCGACTGCCCGCGCTTCGGTCAGCGAGGCCAGGATCCGGCGATGGATCTCGACCCGGCGCGCCGTGCCGATCCGCTGCTGGAACACGTGGCGGTAGAGGCTGTGGCGGAAGGCGCAGGGTTCGTCGAGCGAGCCGTCGCGCAAGCCGACCGGCGGGCGGGCGTCGAGCCACTGCTGGCCGCGGACGAGGTCGTCGACGGCGTCGCGCACCACCGCCGGCTCGAGTCCGGCGGCGTCGGCGACCGTGCGGATCCGGAACTCGACGCCGATCAGGCTGGCGACGGCGAGCATCGCGATCTGCGCTGGTGCGAGGCGATCGATCGCCCGGTCGATGACGCCGGTCAGGCTGGCCGGTGCGGCCGTCAACGCCAGGCGGGACCAGGCATCGGCGCCGGCGGCTTCGGTCCTGGTGGCATCGGTCCCCATGACATCGGTCCCAGTGGTATCGGCCCCGGCGGTATCGGTCCCGGCGGTATTCGGGCGCGGGCCGCCATCGTCTTGCCGTTGATGCCTTGCATCGAGCAGTTCGGCGGTCGCGGCCGCGACGAACAGCGGCAGGCCGTCGGTGTGCGCATGCAGGCGGCGGATGAAGTCGTCGGGCGGGCGTTCGCCGGGCGCCAGCCGCGCATCGAGGAAAGCGCCGACCTCCTGCTCGGAAAACGGATCGAGGGCCAGTTCGGTGCCGAGCCCGTGCAGCCGCAGCTCGTGACGCAGGCTGCCGAACGGATGGCCGCTGGCGATGACGTCGGCCGGCCGGCAGCTCGCCAGCCACAGCAGCCGCGCCGGCTGGCGGCGCCGCGCCAGATGGTCGAGCAACTGGATCGTCGCGTGGTCGCTCCAGTGCAGGTCTTCGGTGACCAGCAGCAGCGGTCGGGCCTGTGTCGTGCGTTCGAGCCATTCGGCCAGTTCGCGCAGCATCCTGCCCTGGGTCGCACCAGTCAGTTCTCGCTGCAGCGCGCTGCGGGTGTCGTCATCACCCAGCCAGGGCAATTGCAGCAGCCAGGTCGGCGCGACCGCGCGCAGCAACGCGACGACGTCCGGCTCGTTGCGGCACAGCATCGCGAGCGCGTCGAGAATCGGCCCGTAGGGTTCGCCGCTGCCGATCTGTTCGACGCATTGACCGTGGATGACCCGTGCCCCGGTGCCCAGCGCGGCGGTGAAGCCGTCGATCAATGTGGTCTTGCCGATGCCGGCTTCGCCGCTGACCCAGACGATCCGCCGGCGGCCCGCCGACGCGTCGCGCCAGGCCGCCTGCAGCGCGGCCAGCGCGGCGCGCCGTCCGATCAGGCCGGGGGGTGCGGCGAGCGGAGCAGCCTGTGGCACGGACTCGGACGCAGGGGGCGCTACGGTTCGCGGCCGGATCGGTTCGAAACCGGCGCCCGCCTGGAGAACGGGTGCCGGGCCGTCGACGGCCGCGAGCGTGGGCACGAAGCGATAGCCGCGCCGGGAAACGGTTTCGATCAGCCGCGGCGCCCGGGCGTCGTCGGACAGCGCCGAGCGGATCTGGCCGATGGTCGTCTTCAGGACCGAGTCGCTGACCTGGTGGTGGCCCCAGACGGTGTCCAGCAGCGTGTCCTTGGTGATCAGCCGACCCGGCTGGCGGGCCAGCTCGCACAGGACGTCGAAGGCCTTGGGCGGAAGCTCCACCCGCTGCCCGTCCCGCAGCAGCGTGGCGTTGCCTTCGTCGAGGACGAACGCGTCGAAGCGCATGGGGGGCATCAGACCGATACGGGCCATTCCGGTTCGCTGCGGCGGATATGGTCGAAACGGTGAAGGACTATAGCAGCGTCGCTGCACCTGACGCGATCGTGCCGTGACCGCGTCCTGACCGTTAGCTGACCGAATGTTGACAACTTCCCGGTGGGGTCTGTCGATACTGGACTCACTTCGCGGCCGGTCGCCGCGGAGCCGGCCGAACGCCTCGGCGCGACGACCGGCGATCGACAACCCATCCAGACAGGAACCCATCATGAGCACGTTTCGATTCACCTTGCCCAAACTGATAGCGGGCACCAACGGCAACGACACGCTGACCGGCACCGACGGCGACGACCTCATCTACGGCTACGACGGCAATGACCACCTTTTCGGCGGCAACGGCCATGACACGCTGTCGGGCGGCGCCGGCAACGACCATCTGTGGGGCGGCTGGGGCAACGACGCCCTCTATGGCGGTGACGGCAATGACCATCTGTACGGCGAATGGGGCGACGATCTGCTCGACGGCGGCGCCGGTGACGACAAGCTGTACGGCGGCAATGGCAACAACCGCTTCCTGCCCGGCACCGGCAACGACAAGATCTACGGCGGCGACGATTTCGACACCCTCGACTACTCGAACCTGAGCCAGGGCCTGACCGTCGTGCTCGATCACGCGGTTCGCGGTTCCGGAACCGCCACCGGCCACGACGGCCTGAAGCGCGACAGCTTCGTGTCGATCGAGAAGGTCATCGGCTCGACGGGCAACGACACCTTCCTGCTCGCCGGTACCAGCGAAGTCGATGG
>JAKPAM010000100.1 GCA_029779435.1 Pseudomonadota bacterium
GTCACAACGCCTACTGCCTGACGCTGGACGGCGCCTCCTACCGCGCACCGCGTTCTCTACCGGCAGCCTCGAATCCGGCGATTGCCAAAGCCTCGAAAACCAACCATTCTTAACCCCCTCTCGAGATGCCCGTTTGCATCCGCGCCTCTGGCCTGATTACGCCGAAATCGGCTGGCCTGATTATGGCGATCAGTGACAGCCTCCGCGTAGCGCCTGCAACTCGCAGGGTTGCACATCGAAGTCTGAGGGGTGAACAATGAACGACTGAACCGAACCCTCGTGTACCCGGCGGAGCTGAGTTTCTCCGACACAACTGATTTCATCGACTCCACCTGCTCCGTGAACCACGAGGGCCGTCACGCCCTGCATGCGTAATAGCGCGCCGGCCATTAGATCCAGCAGCGACGGATGTGCAACGCCGATGAGCTGAAAGCAAACATTTGCGGGATGTACGAGCGGACCAGCCAGATTGAAGATGCTGCGTACACCGATACGTCGCCGCACGGCGGTGAGCGCTGCGGGGAACTCGTAATAGGAGGCTGTGGAGACGAAAGAAAAATTGCAAGCCGCAAGGCAGGCGCGAATCTGCTCTTCCTGGCTGCAACGAGCGATATCGACGCCTAAAGCCGCCATCATGTCGCTGCTGCCGCTGTCGCTTGTCACACGGTGGTTGCCGTGCTTGACAACCGGCACCCCGGCCGCTGCCACCACGAACGAAGCGGTCGTGGAGATGTTGAACGTTCCGGATCGGTCGCCGCCGGTGCCACCAACGTTAAGCGCCCGCGGAGTACCTAACGAGAGCGGAGGATGTCTGGCCGCGATCGCGTCCGCAGCCCCCGCGATCTCGTCGGCCGCTTCGCCCTTCTGGGCTAGCGCTGTGAGAAGAACTGCTGTCTGGACCTCGTCGAACTGCTGTTCGAGCATCGCGCGCACCACCGCCGATGCCTGAGCTCGTGTCAGGTCACGTCGGCCTTCCACCAGCGAGCGCAAGACGGCCCCGAACTCGTCCGAGGCCGATACGGAAGAAGGTTGGACAGTCATCTCAACGTGCAGGCAGCGAGCGAAAGCCGTCGAGCATCGCGGCCAGGGGCTGCACCTTGCCGAAGACATAATCGATGTTTTCGAGCGCTGCTTCGTGTCGGAGTGAGCTAGTGCCGGCCACGCATTCGCGCGGCACCAGTACGTGATAGTCCAGTTGCATGGCATCTTGCGCGGTCGCGCGCACGCATACATCGGTTGCAACGCCTACGAGAGCGACGGTGTCGACCCCCATCCCGCGCAGAAGCAGATCGAGGTCGGTCGCGAAGAAGGCGCTATAACGACGCTTGACCAGCACGTAATCACCCTCCCGCGGCTGAAGCTGAGGGATGATCCGTACTCCTGGAGTTCCTTCGACGCAGTGGAGTGTTTCGCCGTAGTCGAGTTCTCTGCCGAAGTCCACCAGGCTCGCCCGATGGCACTCCTGCGTATAGATCACCGGCATCGTGAGTGCTCGTGCAACGGCGAGCAACTGCGCGATGCTTGCGACGATAGCCTGCCCGCCCGGACATAGAATCGGTGCGTCCTCGTCAAGAAAGTCGTGCTGCATGTCGATCACGAGGACCGCGATGCGAGCGCGGCCAGGAATTGGCGCTTCTTTGGTTGGCACGTGGTTCCCTCTAGCGCTACGCAAAATGTGTCGCAACGATGTCTCGCAGCGCGCAATGGCTTTCACGTATGGGTTCCAATTCGTCGAGGTGGTCGAAGCACATGACATGCAGGACACCAAAGCCGCCAGAGAGGTGCTGCATCTCTTCGATCCGCTCGTGTACGGTCTGCGGTGAGCCCACGATCCAGCAGTGCTTCGCGCAGTATTCGACTGTCACGTCGCTGTCAGGCACATCGGACTGGTGCTTGAAGAGCCCCAGCGCGTTGTTACCGGCGATCATTGGCAGGTAGTCTTCGCGGAAGTAACGCCCCATCTCTCCTTCGATGGCCAGCTTCCTGGCCTGCGCATCGGTTTCGGCAACCAAGATCGGGCGGCTGACGCGCCACATATTGCGGGAGGGCATTGCGCGGCCGGCTCGCGCAGCGCCGTCCTCGACGACTTTCCAGTGGGTATGGAGATAGTCGGGCGTGAAGCAGAAGCTGATCGGTATCCAGCCATTGCGGCCGGCGATCCGCAGCGTTGCCGACGATACCGACAGACCTGTGACTCCGATGGGCGGGTGAGGTGCCTGGAGCGGCTTGAGGTGATAGCCTGTGGATTTATCCATCTGGTCGGCGGGCCTGCGCACCGTCCAGAACTTACCGCAGTATTCGAAGGGTGCGTTGCTCGTCCAGAAGCGCGTCATGATATCGATCGACTCGGCCGTCATGTCACGGTGAACGCCGGCTTGGTGATCGATATCGAACATCTCCAGATCCAGAGTCGTGCCGCTCGCGCCAATGCCCACCATCAGGCGTCCGCTAGAGATGTGGTCGAGCCAGCAGATGCGGTGGGCTAGTTCTGCGGGGTGATGGAACGGCAGCATGAAGGCGCCCGGGGCGAGCTTGATCTGTTGGGTTCGCAAAATCGCTTGCGCAATCAGCAAATCCGGTGAGGGACATGGTTCCGCAGGCATCATGTAGTGTTCGCCGATCCAAGCCTCTTCGAAACCAATGCGGTCGAAGAACTCTAGGGTGTCGAGATCGTGGTAGTGACCGTCGTGAACAGACCGGTAGCGCGGATGCGCCGGCATCATGAAGGCGCCGAGTTTCATGTCTGATCCCTTTGCTTTATGAGCAAAGCACGCAGTGATTGCGCATGCTGGAGGTGCTGCACACCGCCGCCGTTGAGACACACTTGGTGGTGACCCTTGCGTACGAAACGGTCAGCGGCGCTTCTTACGATTCGTGCCGCAGGCTGGGGCGCCGGTTCTGCGCGGTTCTGTCGACGTGCAAGCTCCCTTTTTCCATCCTCTCAGTCTCCTAATGTAAGAATTGATTATACAAATCAATCCTATTTTTCTTTTATATGTATATACAACTTGGTGCGAGTCTGTACCAAATGCGTGTTTAAGTCACCTGGGGTTAACCCGATGAATCAAGCTGCTCCTGACGAACGGATGCCTGCGTTTCAACGCGTTAAGAACTACGTGCTGGCGCAGATCCGCAATGGCGTATGGAAGGAAGGCGACACCATTCCCGCTGAGGAGGCCCTAGCACGCGAGTTCGGCGTGTCTCGCATGACGGTCAACCGCGCCATCCGTGAGCTCAGCGACGAGCGAATCGTTGACCGCGTGCGGGGGGCGGGGACTTTCGTTGCACAGCAGAAGTACCAGGCAACATTGATCGAGATTCGCAACATCGCCGATGAGATCGCTGCTCGGGGTCATCGGCACCGCAGCGAGCTCCACCAGCTTGAACGCACGAAAGCGAGCGAGACTTTGGCACGGCGCTTTGGAGTCCAGGCAGAGGATGCGTTGTTCCACTCGTTGGTCGTGCATTTTGAGAACGACCTGCCTATCCAGGTGGAAGACAGGCATGTGAACCCAAAAGTTGCACCAGACTACATGGGGCAGGATTTTTCCAGTCAGACACCAAACGTCTACCTCATGCGCGTGGCTCCGCTGGAGGGCGTTAGTTTCGAGATTGAGGCATGCGCCCCTTCGTCGCGCATTCGCGAGTTGCTGCTGATGCTGCCGCATGAACCCTGTTTGGTGCTACATCGCCAGACCCATTCCATCGGCCAGGTAGCCTCTATCGTATCCCTGTGGCACCCTGCGTCACGTTATCGATTCGCGGGTCACTTATGAGCGATCACGAGCACAAGTGCAAGACGACTACCGTCAAGCCATCAAGGCTTCTGCAAACTCCGCTTAGCTCGTCTCGGGATTGCCTCGATCGAGCGAACGGCTAACCGACGGGCAATAGCGTCATATGGTTTTGCAGGATCCGAATCCATGGGCGACGCGCATGAGGCGCCGATAGGAGGTAACTTCGCACTTGTACCAGATCGAGGACGTCGACACGGTGCTGGTTAGCGGTATACGTAGGGTATGCATCATCGGACTATATCGACAGCGCGCGCGACCGATCGATCGAAGGACGTCATCAAGTCCGGAGGTGAATGGATCAGCTCGATCGACCTGGAGAACGCCGCGATGGGCCATCCGCAGGTGATGCAGGCCGCCGTCGTTGCGGTGCCTCATCCGAAGTGGCAGGAGCGGCCGTTGCTGGTCGTGCAGCGCCGGCCCGATGGCGACCTGGACGTCGCGGCGATGATCGCATTCTTGCGCGGTAAGGTCGCTGCTGGTGGCTGCCGGACGACATGGTGTTCGTCGAGCAGATGCCGATGACGGGCACCGGCAAGGTCCATAAGCTGACACTGCGCCAGCAGTATCGAGATTATGTGCTGCCGTCGGTGGCGGGGCGGTCGTAGTAGCGGGGAACGGCGGTCGCCTGACGAGGCGTATCGCTATCTGAACGGATTCCTGATCGTCAGCCCTTCGATGCGCTGCCCATCCTGCAAGTCTTCACTGAACAGGGTGGTGCAGCCTGCCGACAGCGCGCCGGCAACGATCAGCGAGTCGTAGAAGCTGAAGCGCCACCGCGCCTGCACGTCCAGTGCCCGGTGGTACAGCGCTTCACTTGCCGAGATCCTTAGGAGCGGCATCAGCACCACGTCCGGGTAGGTACGGGCTTCTTCAATGGAAAGTGTCACTCTCGCCTTGCGGGTGGCGACGTTCAGGCATTCCTGAATCACTTGGTAGCTGATACAGGCATCTCGCGCTTCGAGCGCCCCGCGCACGAGTTCTTCGGCGATTCGATGCTTGGCGACGTCGGAGCTGCCCAGGTGATAGATGAAGATGCTGGTATCGAAGAATCGATCGGCGCTCATTCATTTCGTCCCGGCTCAGCTTTCGCCCGACCTCGAGCCGGCCTCGTAGGGACTGCATGACCGCGTCATATCGCTGCAGGCGATCGCGCGTTTGCGCGTAGTCGGTCAGCCAGCGATCGGTTACGTCACGGCGTTGCCCAGGTCGATCAACCGCGCCGAAGCGGGACGCTGCCGTAGCCCGGCAAACGCAGCGCCAGGTCATTGAAGTCAAAGCCCGTGGACAGCCCGAGCAGGTTGATCTCGATGCCTTCTTCGCGGGCCAGGCCGATGCCGGCCAGACCGAACAACGAAACCTGCCAACCGGTGCCGCTGGGCATCGGCGCGACCACCCGCCAGCCGCCCAGATAGTCCTTGCCGAGCGCGTTGGCCGGCAGGTCCAATTGCATTGCAGGCACCGCGCGTGCGATGGCGGCGGTGAACGTGTTGCTGTTCGGTCCAGGCCATATCCGATACCAGCGTTCCCACGGGTAGGACGCGATGGCGGCCTCGATCTGGTCGATCATCGCTTCGGCGGCGGCGCCACGATGATCGACGAGCTGGATCGGTGCCGCGCCGAACCACCGGAAATCCGGATCCCCGGTCTGGGTCACGACGGCGGATCCTCCACGCAAGGCGCGCCAGCCGATTACATGATGGACGACGTAGTGGTCGGCGCCCGGGCGCTTGGTCGCGATCCAGGTATGCACGCCGAACGCGCCGCGCCAGCCTATCGTGCGGGCGGCATAGGCCTGGACGATGGCCTCCGGCGCCTCGGCGGGGCGGGGCGCGATCCCGGCCGACGCGCGCGATGCGCCGCGCCAGTCGCCAGCCGAACCGAGGCCGCCGAACGCGAGCACCGATAGCGGGCCGAGCAGCAGCAGGCCCAGGATCATCAGCAGGCGTACCGACAGGCGTCGACTGCGGTGCAGCCAGCGTCGTGGCGCGCTGGGGGGGGACGGGAGCGTCGGCGGCGCCAGGCGGCGCGGAAGCTGCGGATGCACGGCGCTTGGCGGACGAAGATCGCGGCGGTGGTGTCATGGGGCGATCTTAGCGGCGTCGCCGGGGTTTGGGCAGCGGGGTTTGGGCAGATCAAGGCGCCGCTGAAGTCGAGAACCCGCCTGGTGGCAGAATGACGCGATGGGTGCGCCGGAATCCGTCCTGCTCGAACGTCTCGAAGCCCTGGCCGTCGGCGGAGAAGCACCCGACGCGCCAGTCTGTATCGCAGCGCGCCGCGCGCATGGGGCGAAAGCGGTCGACATCGACCAGCCGATGCTGGGCATCCTCGTGAGCGGCCGCAAGCACGTCGCGGGGGAAGGCGTCGAACTGGCGATCGAGGCGGGTACGGCCTTCGTGGTCCGCAGCGGCCGATTCGACGTCGTCAATCGTCCGCCCGAGCATGGCCGCTATCTGACCCTGGCAGTCGCGCTTTGCGAGGCCGTGATGGATGCGGCGCGATTGCTGTGGGCAAAGCCGCCGAGCGAGTCGGGTCCCGGCTGGGCCTTGTTGCCCGCCGCTGCCTTGCAGAAGCCGTTGTCCGACTGGTGCGATGCGCTCGCCGACGGCAATGCCAGTGCCGCCCGGCTTGCACTCGCGGCCGTCCTGCTGCGTTTTTGCGAGGCAGGGCATTCGCAGGTGTTGCGGCCCCCTCCGCCGCGGCTTGCTGCCCGCATTCGCACGCATATTGCGGCCGAGCCTGCACGGGACTGGCGCTCGGTGGATCTGGAGCACGCGTTGAATCTGAGCGGTGCGACGCTGCGTCGCCATCTGGCCGCGGAAGGCACCAGCCTGCGCGACGTCGTCGCCGATGCCCGGCTGGCCTGTGCGATGCAGTTGCTGTACACCACGACCTGGCCGGTCAAGACCGTGGCCGCTCGTGTCGGGTATCGCTCGGCGGCTAGCTTCTCGCGCCGCTTCGCCGAACGTTTCGGCCTGGCTCCGGCCGATATCGGGCGGGCGCCGGAACACTGAGGGCAGTCAGGAGGCCGGGTCATCGTGAGCGTTTCGCGCACCAGAGCGAGCGCCTCGCGACGCCGGACTGCGAGAGCATGCGGGCTCGTGAACTCATTGGAACCCTCCGACCATGCGATTGCTGCCCGCACGCCCTCGTTCGTCCACCTGTTCCTCTCGTCATCGGCGTTCGCTGCTGCGCCGAACGGTCGTCGCGACCGCGATCGCGACCGCGACGGTCGCCACCGTGTTGTCAACGATGTTCTCCGTCGCGCTGCTAAGTGCCGGCACGGCTCATGCTGCGACCGATTCGGCTACTCTCGGCCAGGTGCCGGGCTATTTCCGCCAGCGCATCGGTGATCTGACCGTCACCGCGCTGTTCGACGGCGTGGTGCCGCTGGCGCGGTCGATGTTGAAGGACATCGATGCGAAGACCGTGTCCGCGCTGGTCGCCAATCGGTATGTGCCGGAATCGAAGGACGGTTTCCAGACCGCCGTCAATGCCTATGTGGTGCAGCATGGCGACCGGGTCATGCTTGTCGATGCCGGAACCGCTAAGTGCTTCGGGCCGACGCTCGGCAACGTCATCACCAACCTGCGTGCCGCCGGTTACAAGCCCGAAGACGTCGACACCGTGCTGGTCACGCATGCCCATCCGGACCACCTGTGCGGTGTCGCGACGCCGCAAGGTGCGGCCGCCTTTCCGAACGCGATCCTGTGGCTGGCTGGCGCCGATGTCGACTTCTGGACCGGTGACGAGGCGCAAGCGAAGGCGCCGGCACCGATGCAGCCGCTGTTCGACATGGCCCGCAAGGCGATCGCACCGTATGCGGCGGCCGGCCGGCTGCGCCGCTTCGGGCCCGGAGAGTCCATCGTGCCCGGTGTGCTGGCCGTGGCGACGCCGGGACATACGCCGGGCCATACATCGTTCTTGTTCGAGGCCGGCCGGAAAGAGCGGCTGCTGGTCTGGGGCGACGTGCTGCATTATCACGCGGTGCAGTTCGCGCGCCCGCAGGCGAGCTTCGAGGCGGACACGGATCGTCGCCTGGCCGTGCGCTCGCGGCTCGACGTGATGCGGCGTTCGGCGGCCAATGGCTGGTGGGTGGCCGGGGCGCATTTGCCGTTTCCGGGCCTGGGTCATGTTCGTCGAGAAGGCGATGCGTTCGCCTGGGTGCCGGTGGAATACGGACCGGTGAGGTGAGGTCGTCCGCATTCGTACTCGCCGCCGTGCCGCCGCCCTTTTCTCAAGAGGGGGTCCGGGTATATTGGAATGGCTTTCCAACATACCCGGATCATGTACGCTCGCACGCTTGCCCAAACCCTGCACCGCATCAGCGATGCCTTTCCGGTGCTGATGCTGACCGGTCCGCGCCAGGTCGGTAAAACGACACTGCTCGAAATGTGCGCCCAGGCGCACCGGCATGCCGAACCGCAAGCGCTGTTGAGCATGTTCGAGCGCATAGGGCTGGGTTCGTACCCTCGGCTCAGCACGCAAGGGGCGGCGGCGCGGAACGTTCCCCTTTCGAAAGAGATGATGGCAATTCCGGTGGGCTATCTGTGAACGCGAACCGGTTGGTGCGTATCGACGGCGCGGGGTCCGCGAGTCCGTTATCCAAAGCGCAGCGGACGTTCAATCGCTGGGTCGAGCGGATCGACCAGCAGCGCGGCCGCCTGGCCGATTGGCAGGCGTTCACTGAAACCTGGCAGACCCGGGTGGCCGGCGAGTACGAGCCGCTGTGGCGGCGTGTGGTCGAGCAGCGGATCGCGTTGCTGGCGTTGTTCGATCGCGCGCATGGCAGCGGTGAACTGACACGGCGCGAGCAGACGCGGTTGGCCGATGTGATCGTCGAGATCGCGCGTGGCGTGCTCGATGAGGAATACGAGGATCAGGTGTTCGATCCGGTGGAAGCCTCGGGTGCTGATTCATCCGAAGGCTTGGCTGGCGTCCGGGCGATGCACGATCGGTATGCCGGCGTTCGTTATGCGGATTGGCGGGCTGGGGCCAGGCCCGCGGCGACGGAAGTCACCGACGACGCATCGGCCGAAGACCGGGAGACGAAGGATTGGAGCGACCCGCAGGTGTGGCGCGAAGCGGGGCGTGCGCGTCAGCAGGCCAACGGGCGTTCGGCCGACGACGGAAGCACCGTCCATGGCGACGATCCGAGCGCGCGGTCGCGCTCGGCGCGTGCGCAGGCGCGGCGGGATCGCGAGCGAGCGAACGCGGAAGGCGCGACGCGTTCGGTGCGCGATGTCTATCGCAAGCTGGCCAGCGCGCTGCATCCTGATCGCGAGCCCGATCCCGTCGAGCGGGATCGCAAGACCGGCCTGATGCAGCGCGTGAACCGTGCTTATGAAGCGAAGGACTTGCTGCAGCTGCTGAGCCTGCAGATCGAGATCGAGCAGATCGATGCGGTGATGCTCGCCAAGGTCGCCGAGGAGCGGCTGATGCACTATAACCGCGTGCTGAAGGCGCAGTCGGACGAGTTGGAAGCGGAGATCTCGACGATCGCCGCGTCGTTCGCGCCATCGTTCGCCGACCCGGCCGCATCGAACCGGCGACAGGCGATGACGCCGGTGGTGCTTCTCGGCGAACTGCAACAGGATCTGGCGGCGTTGCGGCGCGAGAGCCAGCAGCTTGCCGGGGATCTGGCAGCGTTCAAGGACGTACGGGTCGTCAAGGGATGGTTGAGGGCGCTGCGCGGGCGATGATGCGGCGCGCAGTACCGCTAATCTCGTTATCGAGGCCCGGCAGGTCAGCGGGCGGTGAAGTGGGCGAATGAGAGCCGTGGATCCGATGATGCGTTCGCCGCGTGGCACGGCCGTCGAGGTCTTCGGGGCCTTTCTCAAGCTGGGCCTGACGTCCTTCGGGGGACCGATCGCGCATCTCGGGTATTTCCGCACGGAGTTCGTCGAGCGCCGGCGCTGGCTGGACGACCGGGGATATTCCGACCTGGTCGCGTTGTGCCAGTTCCTGCCGGGGCCGGCCAGCAGCCAGGTCGGCATGGCGCTGGGCCTGGGCCGTGCGGGATGGTCCGGGATGCTGGCCGCCTGGGCCGGGTTCACGCTGCCGTCGGCGATCGCGCTGATCCTGTTCGCTTTCGGCATCGCGCGCTATCAGGGTGTGGCCCAATCCGGGTGGGTGCATGGCCTCGAGGTCGTGGCCGTGGCGATCGTCGCGCAAGCCGTTCGGGGCATGGCCGGGTCGCTGTGCCCGGACCGCCCGCGCATCGCGATAGCACTGCTGGCCGCCCTGCTGACGCTGGCCTTGCCATCGGCCGCCGGGCAGGTGGCTGCCATCGCCATTGCAGGCGGGTTGGGGTGGTGGGGATTGAAGCGTGTGCAGTCCGAGGGCGAGCCGGTTCTCGCTTACCCCGTTTCGCGCAGGGCGGGAATCGCCGCGCTGTGGCTGTTCGTCGCGCTGCTGATCGGCTTGCCATGGTGGGCGGCCGCGACGGGCGCCCCGGCGGTGGTGTCCCTGCTGGACGGCGTCTATCGCGCCGGCGCGCTGGTCTTCGGCGGCGGACACGTCGTCTTGCCGCTGCTGCAGGCGACGGTCGTGCCGAGCGGTGTCGTCAGCAATGCCGATTTCCTGGCTGGTTATGGTGCAGCGCAAGCCGTGCCCGGACCGCTGTTCACGTTCGCCGCCTATCTCGGCGCGGTGGCCAACGGGCCGCTGCACGGCTGGATTGGCGGTCTGGTGCTGCTGGCAACGCTGTTCCTGCCCGCCGTGCTCGTGCTCGTCGGCGCGTTGCCGTTCTGGGAAGGTTTGCGCCGCCGCGCGGGCATCCAGACGACGATGGCCGGCATCAATGCGGGCGTCGTCGGCATCCTGTTGTCCGCGTTGTACGACCCGGTATGGACGAATGCCATCCGCGGCAAGGCCGATTTCGGGTTGGCGCTCGCCGCGTTCGGATTGTTGACCGCAGGTCGCGCGCCGCCAGCCCTCGTGGTCTTGCTGGCCGGGCTGGCGGGGTGGGCGATGCAGGCTACGTGATACCCGCTGCACGACATCGACTGCATGCGGGGCTTATCGGGCTTATCGCATGACGGGCCGGCCGCGGGGAGCCAGCCCGAGCGGCCCATGGGAGCGGACCACTCGATCGATCAGCCGACGTACGGGTTGTCGGGCGAGGTGATCGGCGTCTTGTGCAACAGCGCGAAATCACGCTCCTGCTTCACCTGCGCGCGGCTCTTGCCTTGCTCGGGGGCGGCGACGTTGGCGACGCGGTTGTCCGGATACTCGGCGGCGACCGCATGCGTGTCATTCATGTAGTCACGCAGTTCGGCCTGCACCTGTGCACGAGTGGTCGTCGACACGACGGGCTTCTGGTTCCACGGCAGTTGGTCGGCGGTGAGTTCACCGGCTTGAGCGGCACCGACGCCCACGGAAAGCAGGGTACCGAGGGCGATGGCAGCGAATTTGTTGTTCATGATCGAACTCCTTTCGGTTGTCTGGTTCGGGCAGCGAAGTGCTGTGCGATGGAGTAACTGTATGCCTCGGCAATAATTGCCGAAACACCTCCATGAACAACCTGAGGTTTCCAAATTCCATCCAGTGACATCGACCCGGGGTCCGCCCCGGGCGAGCGCGACGCGCCGCGGCTTCGTCGAGGACGATCGGGGCTTCGACGTCGCTCACACGGGTTCTTCCGCGGGAGGGGGAGCATTGTCGTGCCGGGGCGGCGCGATGTAGTCGATGTTGCCCAGCACCAGCGCGCGGCCGGCGAATTCGCCGCCGGCGGTTTCCAGCGCGAAGCGCTCGGCATCGCGCGTGCGCACCTGCGTGGTCAGCTCGTCGGCCTCGTCCTCGGTGGCGCCCAGCGCCACCGCGCCGGCTCGGCCCATTTGCAGCGCTGCTTCGAAGGTCTCGCGTACCACGCTGTCGGCGCCCAGCTTGACCAGTTCCAGCGCATGCTGGCGGTCGAACGCGCGCACCACCAGGCGGCTGTGCGGGCACTCGCGCCGGGCGTTCTCGACGATGCGGTTCGCAGCGTGCTTGTCGTCCACGCACACCAGGATGGCCCGCGCCTGGTGTGCGCCGGCGGCGTGCAGCACGTCGGCACGCGCGCCGTCGCCGTAGTACACCTTGAAGCCGTAAGGCTCGGCGCCGCGGATCATGTCGGGGTCGTTGTCGATGATCGACAGTCGCGCACCGTGCGCCAGCGGCGCCTGGCTGGCGATCTGGCCGACGCGACCGAAACCGATGACCAGCACGTCGCCGCGCAGGTCGCTGGGCGTCTCCACGCCATCGATCGGTCGCGCCTGCGGGCGCGCCAGGCGCTTGTGCAGCACCAACACCAGCGGCGTGATGGCCATCGACAGCACGATGATCGCCGTCATGTTGGCGTTGACCTCGGCGCTGATCACCTTCAGCTTGACCGCCTCGGCGTACAGCACGAAGGCGAACTCGCCGCCTTGCGCCATCAGGATCGCGCGGTCCACCGCGTCGGCGCGGCTGCTGTGCGCGATGCGCGCCACCACGTAGATGCACAGCGCCTTGGCCGCCATCAGCGCCAGCACGCCGGAGACGATCAGCGGCCAGTTGCGCGCCACGACGACCAGATCGAGCGACATGCCGACGCCGAGGAAGAACAGCCCCAGCAGCAGGCCGCGGAACGGCTCGATATCGGCCTCGAGCTGGTGACGGAAGGTCGATTCCGACAGCAGGACTCCGGCCATGAATGCGCCCAGCGCCATCGACAGGCCGCCCAGTTCCATCAGCAGCGCCGCGCCCAGCACCACCAGCAGCGCGGCGGCGGTCATCACTTCGCGCGCCTTCGAGCGTGCCAGCATGCTGAACAGCGGGTTCAGCAGCCACAGCCCGGCAGCCACCAGTGCCGCTAGCGCCAGCGCCGCCGTGCCGGCGCGCTGCCACAGCGGCGCCGCGTGCGCCGGCATGGCGTCGGCCGGCGCCAGGAAGGCCACCAGCGCCAGCAGCGGAACGATCAGCAGGTCTTCCAGCAGCAGGATCGAGACGATGCGCTGCCCGCGCGGCGCCAGGATGTCGCCGCGCTCGGCCAGCACCTGCATCACGATCGCGGTGGAGGTCAGCACGAAGCCCGCGCCGCACACGAACGACATCTGCCACGGAAAGCCGAACGCCATGCCCACCGCCGTCAGCAGCAGCGCGCACACCGCCACCTGCAGGCTGCCCAGGCCGAAGATCTGCGCCCGCAGGCTCCACAGGTGCGAGGGCTTCATCTCCAGGCCGATGACGAACAGGAACATCACCACGCCCAGTTCGGCGACATGGACGATGGTCTGCGCGTCGGTCACCAGCGCCAGGCCGAACGGCCCGATCGCCAGCCCGCCCGCCAGATAGCCCAGCACCGAGCCCAGCCCGATGCGCTTGAACAGCGGTACCGCCACCACGGCTGCGCCGAGCAGGGCGACGACGCCGACCAATTGACTTGCGCTTGCTTCCGCGGCCATGCTGCTTCCTCGTGGTGAATTGCCGGTGCGGCGACCGAAGCCGGCCGCCGCCTGCATGGTAAAGCGGCCGCCGTTGCCGCGATCAACCCGGCTCGAAGCGCAGGTGGCTTTCGGCTTCGGCGGCGATCGTGTCCCAGCGATAGCGCATCGGTATGGTCTCGCCTCGGCACCACGGCGCGCTCTGGTCGTCGTAGTGCGGATCGCGCGGGTCCCCGGCCGTGCCGTGGAAGACGATCCAGCGGCACGCGTCCCAGTCGCTGAGGTCGAACACATAGCGGGTCAGCGACGCATAGGTCGGGTCCGTGCCCAATTGCGGCACGTAGCCGGTCGTCCACACGGTGTCGTTGTCGCCGCCGACCGGGCCCTGGTCACGCATGGCGAACGCCGGCTCGTCGGGAAACATCGCGGCCAGCGGATGGCGCAGCCGCAAACGATGGATGTCGCCCCAGCGGACCGGGAAGGCGTTGCTACCTGTCTTATCCTGAGGGCCTGTGCCTGTGCCTGTGCCTGTGCCTGTGCTCGTGCTCGTGCTCGTGCTCGTGCTCGTGCTCGAAGCCGCGACCGCGCTTAGCGCCGTGCCCAGCACCTCGTCCCAATCCGCGCCGCCGAGCAGCGTGCGATCGTCGGCGCGCAGCAGATGCGGCACGGCCCAGCCGATCTGGTATTCGATGCCGAGTTCGGGCGCCACGGTCCGCTGCCGGGCCACGTCGATCTGGCCCAATCCGCTGCGGCGCCTGACCTCGCGGGCGAGCGCCATCCTGACCGACGCGTACAGCGCGGCGTCGACGGAGTCGGCCTCCACCTGCCCATCCCAAGCAATCAGCCGATCGCGCAGCGCGGCCGCCGCTCCATCGTCGAGCGCCAGCGTGCGCAGGCGGCGCTGGAGGATGCCGGCGGGCACGCTCAGCCGGTCGCGATGCACGGCCTCCATGTCGGCCGGCACCGCGCCGCGCAGGTCCTTCAAGCGATCCCAGATCCGCTGCGCGCGATAAGGGGGATGACAATCGGTGCACAGGTAATCGTCTTGCGGCGCGCGCACGCGGTTGTTCGCGGTGACGATAAGGCCGCCGTCCGGATCCGTCTGGCGCGGCATGTCACGCGGCGCGATCCAGCCTTGCCATGCGTGGCGATCCAGCCAGCCCGGCATCGGCAGCCAGCCATTGACGGCCGACCGTCGCGGCACGCGCGCGCGCACCAGGTGACCGATGTGTCCGGCCGTATCGGCGGCGACCAGGTTGTGGTCGATGAGTCCGAACGCTCCGCAGGCGTCGAACAGTTCGTCGACGCCCGTGGCGTGCAGCATCGGTCGCAGGCAATCGAACGAGCGGTCGACCTCGACGTCCGGTGCGTGGCGCAGCACCAGCGCGCTGCCGGAGGCGGGATCGCCAGCCACGACCGGGCCGCGCGCGGTGACGAACACGTCGCACGCGATCGGCTGTGCCTGGCCGCGCACGCCGATGGTTTCGACGCGATGAGTCGTGTCGGCCCACTCCGCGTTGCTGCCATCGTCGCCAGCGCGCAGCAGGTAACGCCGCCCCTCGGCCTGGAAGCGTTCGACATAGACGTCGGCGGTATCGACGAACGCGACCGTCACGCCCCAGGCCACGTGCGCGTTGTGCGCGAAGTGTGGGAACCCGGGCACACCCGGCGACGTCAGGCCGACGACGTCGAACTCGTCGCACGCGACATGGCACTGCAGGTACATGCCCGGCATGTCGAGCAGCCGGTGCGGATCGCCGGCCAGCAGCGGCTGCCCCGATGCCGTACGGCTGCCATGCAGCGCCCAGTTGTTGCTGCCGCCGCCGGTCGAATCCGCTGCGCCGTCGTGCAGCAGCGCCGTGATCGCGGGTGCCAATGCTTCCAGGTCGGGCATCAGGCGCTCGGTCAGGGAGCCGGGGGGCTGGCACACCAGCCCCTGATCGCCATCGTCCATCCTTAGCTGAGCGATGCCCTCAGCACCGACTACCGGCAGCGCGATCGCGCGCCAGACCTTCTGGTAGACCGAGTTCAGCAGCAGACTCGTGTGGCGCAGCACGGCGACGCAGTGCCAATCCTCCCAGGGCGCGGGCGTCTCGCCCAGCCGCGCGTATTCGAGGGGCAGCGGTTCGGCCGCGATCGCCGCGTTGACGCCGGCCGTGTAGGCGGCCAGCATCGCCCGTGTGTCGGGCGACACGGCCACGGCATCGCGCCGGCTGCACTCGGCCAGGCCCATGCGCCGTACCAGCATGTCCATCGGCAGCGCGGCGGCGCCGACCCACTCCGCATAGCGGCCGGTGCTGCGCCGGCGTAGCGCATCCATCTGCCATAACCGGTCGGTCGCGTGCACGTAGCCCATCGCGAAGAACGCATCGTCGGCACCCTGGGCGCGCACCTGCGGTATTCCCCAGGCATCGCGCCAGAGGTCGACCGGGCCGTGCAGGCCGCTCAGCTTGCGGGTACGGGTGTTCATTTGCGGGCCAGATATTCGATGACGGGCGCGAGCTGCGGAACCGGGCCCAACGTGCCGCGCACGCGTCGTACGGTCTCGAACGCGCGGTCGGCGGCGTCCAGCGCCAGCGCGATGTCCTGTGGGCCGTGCGCGGCCGACAGGAACATGTTGTGGTAAGGATGGAAGAACGCGCCGTTTTTCAGGCATTCGGCGGTCCATGCATAGCCGACGCGAAAATCCGGATCGTCATCGAACAGGATCTGCGGCATCTGCGCCGGCCCGGTCTGGCGCAACGCGAAGCCATGCGCGCGTGCGCGCTCTGCGAGTCCTTCGCGCAGTGATCGGCCGGCGGCCTCCAGGCGTTCCAGGTAGTCGGTCTGCGCGATCTGGCGCAGCGTCTCGACGCCGGCGGCCATCGGCACCGCCGAGAACCAGAACGAGCCCGTCACGAAGATCGTGCGCGCCGCCTCGCGCAAGGGCTCGCTGCCGAGCACGGCCGAGATCGGCTGGCCGTTGGCGAAGCACTTGCCCCAGCAGCTCAGGTCGGGGGCGATCCCCAGCAGCGACCAACTGCAGTCGCGCGCCAGCCGGAAGCCGGCGCGGATGTCGTCGACGATCAGCACTGCGCCCGTTTCGTCGCACAGCCGGCGCGCCGCGTGCGCGTAGTCGGCGTTCAGCGCCTGCTGGTCGCTGAAGACGTCATGGCGGTAAGGCGTCGCGAACACGGCGGCCACGTCCCCTTTGTGCCGGCGCATCAGGTCCTCGAGGCTCTGCGGATCGTTGTACGCGTAGTAGGCGACGTGGGCGCGATCCTCGGGCACGGTGCCCGCGGTGCGGCTCAGCGGCACGCACCACGGATCGGCGCCGTGATAAGCGTCATGGGCGACCAGGATCACGCGGCGCCTGGTGTGCGCGCGGGCGATCACCATCGCCATCGTGGTCGCGTCGGTGCCGTTCTTGCAGAACATCGCCCACTGCGCGTGCGAGACCTGCGCGACGAAGCGCTCGGCCAGTTCGACCATGACCTCGGACGGCCCGTTCATCGTGTCGCCCAGCGCCTGCTGCGCCGCGATCGCGGCCTGCACGGCCGGATCCTGGTAGCCGAGCAGATTCGGCCCGAACGCGCACATGAAGTCGACGTACTCGTTGTCGTCGACGTCCCAGATCCGGCAGCCCCGGGCGCGGTGGAAGAACTGCGGGTAATCGGCCGGCAATCGCGCCGTCGACATGTGGCCGTACATGCCGCCGGGTATCACCTGTAGCGCCCGCTCTCGCAGGGCCTCGTCGCGCACGCGGGTCCAGGCCATCGGTCGTCTCCTGTCTTTGGGGGCGGCGGATCGTCGCGTCCGCCTCGCATCGCAGTCTATACAACAAGCGGCCGCGCGCCGAGGAGGCCCTCGGGGCCGTTGGAGTCCCTGAAGAGGAACGGGGGCCTTCGATATACTTTCACCCAACCGGGTCGGGTCGACACCCGGACGATCAAGCAGGAGACATATGCCAGTCCAGATCATCGGCATGATCGGGGTCACGCCGCCCGAAGGCGCCACCGTGCACGTCATCAAGGGCACGTTGTCGCGTACGTTCCTCGCCGAGTTCGCGCAGGCGCATGAAGCCGCCGGCTTCGACATGGCGCTGGTCGGCTATACGTCGACGTCCGCCGAGGGCTTCAGCGTCGCGCTCTATGCCGCGATGAAGACGGCGCGCCTGAAGTTCCTCGTCGCGCACCGCCCGGGTTCGGTCGCGCCCACGTTGATGGCGCGCAAGATCGCGACCTTCGATCAGTTGACCGAGGGGCGCCTGGCGCTGCACATCATCGCTGGCGCGAGCGATCGCGAGCAGCAGAGCGATGGTGATTTCTCCGACAAGATCGGCCGCTATCGCCGCGCCGACGAGTACGTCGGGCTGCTGCGCCGGCTGTGGACCGAGACGAAGCCGATCGACCACGAGGGCGAGTTCTACCGGATCCGCGGCGGCTTTTCCGATGTCCGGCCGTTCCAGTCGCCGTATCCGCGCCTGTACTTCGGTGGCTCGTCGCCCGAAGCGCTCGAGATGGGCGCGCGTCAGTGCGACGCGTTCGCGATGTTCGGTGAACCGCTGAAAGACACCGCCGAGCGCATCGCCGGCTTCGATGCGATGGCGGCCGCGCACGGCCGCAAGCCGGGCTACAACATTTCGTTCCGGCCGATCATCGCCGAGACCGAAGGCCAGGCCTGGGACAAGGCGAAACGGCTGCTCGAAGAGATCAAGGGCAAGTCGACGGTCAATCAGGCGTTCGACCGGTCCGGTGAACGCCTGCTCAAGCACGGCGCGTTGGCGGACGTCCACGACGAGCGCTTGTGGATGGGCATCGCCAGCGTGACAGGCGCATCGGGCAACACCTCGTGCCTGGTCGGCACGCCGCAGCAGGTCGGCGATGCGATCCTCGCTTACTACCGGTTGGGCGTCGACTCGTTCCTGATCCGGGGCTTCGACCCGGTCGGCGATACGACCGAGTTCGGGCGCGAGCTGATTCCGTACATCAAGGCCGGCGCGGCGCGCATCGACGCCGAGCGGGCGTGACGATCCGCATGAACGCGCAGGTCGCTGATTTCCGGGCCGAGGCCGACGAACTCGCGAACCCGCTCGTCACGCCAAGCGACGCCGGTCAGCGGATCCGCATGAGGCCGGGCGCGTCTATTCGGTCTCGGCCTGCTCCGCCTCGGTAGCCCCATCAGGCGGAACCGGCAGGTCCGGGCATTGGGGCTCGTACCGATCTTTGTCCGACACGAATTTCCGCCATTCCTGGTGGCTCAGGTTGTGGGTCAATTTCGCGCAGATCCGCTTGGGCCAGGCTTCCGGCCCCGGCCACAGGCGCACCGTTCCGTCGGCGCCCGCCGAGACGATGCCGCGCCGGTCGGGTGTCATGGCGACGCCGTTGACCCGGCCCTGATGGCCGGTGAAAAGCGCGTCGAAGCGTCGGTCCGTCGGGCCACTACCATCGATGTTCCATTGGCGCAGCGCGCCATCCGCGCCGCCGGCCACGATGCGATCGTTGCCGCTGAACGCGAGACTCGTCACCTTGTCCATGCGGCGACCGAAACCCCCACGCGAATCGGGCTCTCCGGTCCGGCTGGCCCATAGACGCACCGTTTCGGTCTTTTGCGAAGCCGCCTGGCCATTCGGTGCACGGCTTTCGACCGCGGCTCGCGTGCCGCCCGATGCGATCGTTTCCCCGTCCGGGCTGAAGGCGACCGCCAGTACCGGACCGTCGTGGGCCATCGGCCGCAGCGGAATCTGCTGACGATCGGCCACGCTCCACACGCGGACCGTGCCGTCGTCGCCGCCGGATACGATCCGCTTGCCCGCCTGGTCGAAGGCGACTGCGTTCACCCCACCCGCGTGACCGGTGAGCGGTGGATCGATCGCTTCGATCGCGCCACGGCTGGTGCCGTTTGTGGAGCTGCTCGTGGAGCCGCGTATGCCGCTTATGGAGCCGCTTATGGAGCCGTTTGGTGCGCCGATGCGCCACAGTCGTACCGTCCCGTCCTGGCTCGCCGAGGCGAGCCGCTGGCCTTGCGGATCGAACGCGACGCTCCAGACCATGCTGCCGTGCAGACGCTCGGAACTCGCGATCAGTCGCCTGCCTGGAATGTCCCAGAGCCGCACGATGCCATCGTCGCCCCCGGCCGCCAAGCGATTGCCGTCGTCACTAAGGGCGACGCCCCAACTCTTGACGGGCGCCTTCAGATCGGCGAGCCAGCGCGGATCACCGGTAGGATCGATATCCCAGACGCGCACGATGCGATCTGCGCGCCCCGCTGCAATCCGGTTTCCTGACCGGCTGACCGCAACGCTCGACACGAACGGGGCCGCCGGCGAGGCGGAAGGCGCGGCGCCGGTCATGGAGGCCTGGACGCCGCTCGCCGAATCGCCGGGCCTGCCGAGCGCCCGGCTGGCCGTCGCGGCCAGATCCCACAGTGCGATGCCGCCGCCGTCGCTGCCCGAGGCGACCCGCCCATCGCGGGCCACGGCGATCGACTGCAAACCGCGCGAGTAGGCCTCGAACGGTCCGCCCCGAGCTTCGGCCTTGCTCTCGCGAGCATCGACTGCACGCGTGTCCCACGCGCGAAGCTCGCCATCCCACGCGCCCGAGGCCAGACCGACACGATCGGCGAGAAACGCCACGCAACAGATGCCGCCGGAATGCTCGGACAAGACCTTGGCGATAGGGTAATCCGGTCGATCGGCACCCCGCGCAGCCTTGGGTCTCCGCAAAACGATCGTTCGATCCTCGCCAGCCGAGACGAGCAGATTTCCGTCGGGCCGGAACGCAACGCTCCGCACGGCGCCCTTATGACCGGCGAGCGGTTGGCCGATTTGCCGCCGCGACTTGATGTCCCACACGCGCAGCGTGCTGTCCTCGCTTGCCGATACCAGGTGTCCGCCATCGGGATGAAAGGCGATCGCGGTTACCGGCGCATTGTGCTCACCGAGCAAGGCGCCCAGATAGCGGCCGTCTTCGGCATTCCAGACGCGCAGGGTCCGATCGTCTCCGCCCGAGACGATCGACTCGCCCGACGGGCTGAACGCGAGCGCTTTCACCGCACCGACGTGCCGCGCCATCCGGGCTTCCCGTGCCCGAATCGTCCCGTCGTACCCGACATCCCACAGCCGCACGGTCCCATCCTCGCCGGCCGATGCGAGACGATGGGTGACGGGGCTGTACGCGAGCGCCCAGATCCAGCCTGCATGCCCCGGTTCGGTCCGGCCGTTCCGCGGGCCGCTCGGCTGGCCGGTCGCGGCATCGAAGACCAGCAACCTGCCGCTGTCGCCATCGGTCGCGACCAACAGTCCGAGGTCGTCGACGAACGCCAGCCCGCTGACCGTCTGCTCGGTCGGAATCAGTTGCAGCAACTGCGGGCGCTGCAGCAGTTCCTTCAGCATCGGGCCGACGACCGCGTTGGTGCTGACGCCGAGGTTGCGGGCCGCCATCAGTTGCAGGAGCACCCGATCGGGCCGGACGGTGCGGGCGCCGTCCAGCATGGCCTGCGCTTCACCGACGAGTCGCCGCTCGATCGTGGCGCGGCGGGCCGTGTCGGTTTCATGGCGAGCTTTGTCCGCCTGATACTTCGCATACCAGGCGAACGATCCGATTCCCACCAACAGCACGCAGACGACGGATAACAGCCGGCTCAGTCGTCTGGCTCGCGCCCGCTCCTCCTCAGCAAGGCGCTTCGCTTCCTCTGCCTGCTCGCGCCGCTCGCGCTCGATCCTGGCCTCTTCCTCCGCTTCCCGCTGCAGCCGCTGCGCTTCCTCTTCGCTGGCCTTCGCTTTGCGCTCGTCGCGCGCCTTGCGCACGACCTCGACGAGACGGTCGTGGATCAGCTCGATTCGCCGGGTGTCTGCCTGCTGGTCGATGCGTAGCAGGCGATAGTCGTCGGTCAGCCGCTGGAGCTCCTCCTGCGTGATCAATTTGTCCTCGATCGCCGCTGCCTCCGCATAGCTGCCGCGATAACGCCCTCCTTGGATCAACTCATCTTCGATGAACTTCTGCACGCGTTCCGGCATCCCTTCGATCGCTTCGCGGTAGAACGCCGCGAGAATGTCCTCGCCGGCGCGGTCGACCAACGCGGCATCGATCCGACCGTCAGGGTTGCGAAGGCGGTTCAACCGCGTGCAGCACAGGCTCAGCAGCACAGGCTCGACGGTCGGGGGCGGCCGCTCGGATTCCGGCTGCCCGTCTTCGGATTCGCGGGCCCGGCTACTGACGAGGTCGACGATCTTCTGTGCGATGCCGGCCTCCAGCACCTCGCGGCCGGCGCGTTCGACCGCTTCGATCGCCTTCTCGCGCGACATCGGCAGCAGCCGCAGCCGATGCTCGAGCAAGGACGGAACCTTGTCCTTCCAGCCGTCGATCTCGGGCAGGAAGTCTTCGCGGAACGACAGCAGCACGCGGTAGCGTTGCGTGCGCAGATCGAGACGGCGGCGCAATTCGGGGCTCGTCTCATCGCTCGACAGATCGGCCGGGATCCGGTTCTCCAGAAGATCGGCCAGCGAGTCGACGATCGCGCGGATGTGCTCGTGCCGACCGCCGTGCGAGAACAACTCCTCGAACTGGTCGAAGACGAGCACGGGTACGATCGGAAAGTTGTCCCGGCTCCAGACTTCGAAGTCGGTACGATGCAGGTAGCGCCACAGATCCTCGTCGGATGCGCGGCTCGGGAACTCGACGCCGGCGAGTGCCAGTTCCTCCTCCAGCCTGCGAGCGGCTTGTTCGAGCGGCGGGTGCTTAGCGCTCTCCGAGAAGTCCAGACGCATATGGACCGGCAGGAAACGTTCGGCGCGCAGCCGCGGAAACACCCCGGCGAGCAGCAACGAACTCTTGCCCAGCCCGGAAGCGCCGTAGAGGATCGTCAGCGGTGCGAGCCGGATCAGTCGCAGCAGTTCGTCGGCTTCGTCCTCTCGTCCGTGAAAGAAGCGCGTCGAGGCTTCGTCATAAGGCGCGAGCCCCGGCCACGGATTCTGCTCATCGAGGCCGCGGGCAGGGGCGTTGTCCTCGCTCATGTCGGCCCCTCGGGCCTGCGCGCCTCGCGAAGCAGCTTCTGCAGCGCCAGCCTCGTGCGCTCATTGGGAACCCCGCCGGGTGCATGGCCGAAATCGAGCTCCCGCCATGCGCGCACCTGCTTGCCCTGGTAGCGGCCCGGATCATACTTGTCGTCGACGATCAGCGGAACGACGAAGGGGCGATTCATCTTCTCGTTTCGCTCGTTCGCCGTGAGCCACTCCTTGAAGACGAATCCTTCACCGCGGCGGTCGGCCGCCTCGGATACCAGCGGCAGGAAATAGCGGCAGCTATCGATGCCGTCCAGAATGCACTGACCGAAACTATCGCCCGGCTCGATGTTCTGGTGGTCGAACCAGATCTCGCGTTCGCCGACGCCCAGGCTCTCCAGCGCCTTGACGAGCTTTTCCGCGTGCGACAGGTCCGTTCCGCGGGAATAGCTGACGAAGAAGACGGTTCCTGCGGCCGGCGGGTCGATCTCAGGCGGCGGATCTTCGGGTGGCTGATCGCGGTCGGCCCGCCCTCGGTCGCTCCGCTCTCGGTCGCTCCGCTCGCGCCAGCGCCGGTAAAGGTCCGCCACGAACTCGACAGGTTCGATGTCGGACACGATCTCGGTGTCCCGGCTGTAGGCCTTCAGGAAAGTCACCTGCGGTGCGTCGACCGGTTCGATCAGCCATTCGCGCTTGCGCTTGCTCGCGGACAGCCGGCCCTTGTTCGTGATCCGCAGAAAGAGCCTGCTTACCCAGTCCGGAAAGTTGCAGCCGATCAGCAGCAGGTTGTGCTGCTGCAATTCGCCGAAGAATCGTGCTGGCACGTGGCTGCCACCGGTGACCATGCTGTGCGCATACTCGAGAACGTCCTCGTCGCTGATCGCGAACAGCGGCACCGGACACGACTTGCCGAAGAGGTAGAGCAACCGGGCGTCGGCGGCAGGGCTGCGCCAGTCCGTTGGCAGGTCGCGTACTTCGCTGGCGGAAAGATCCGGCGAATGCACGATCTCGCTGACTGCACCACGTCGCTCGCTCAGCGCTCGGGCCAGCAGATCGTCGGGGGTCAGCGTGACGAACAGGCGGAAGTCGGAAATCTGCGCCAGTTGGTCCAGCGCGGGCGGAAGCTGACGGGCAATCGAGCTCAACGAGCTGCGGATCGCTTCATGGACATCGCCATAGAGATCCTGCGGGTTCTGCACGACGCGTTCGTGGTTCTCCCTCTCCGCCTGCCCGAGCAGGCGAACGGCTTCGTTCAGTTCCCTGAACGGTGGCAGGCCCTGCGGTGGGACTGGCTGCTCGTACATCTGAAGCAGGCGCTCCGCGACGACGGCCTGCAACGATCGCGTTCCCTGTCTCTCGATCGACAGCAGTTGCGGACCCACGACCGGAATGACCAGACCGTCCCGGATCTGGTCGAGCAGCCTTCGCCATGCGGGTTCATTCATCATGGTTCTCGTTCGTTGTCGGTCGGCATGTCGAAGAGTCTTCGCAATTCCGGGCTCATCGGCAGGTTCAGGTTCGGGCCACCCGGGCTGATGCCTTGCACGAACCAGCGCCGGTACAGCTTCTCCGCTTCGCCGGATTTCATCAGGCCGATCAGTGTCCGGTCGACGAACGTCTTGAACGGCGCGTCGCCACGCGGCAGCATCAAGCCGTAGCGCTCCTCGCTCAAGGCTTCGCCGACGATCGAGAACAGCGATTGATCACGCGACTGGGCCGCGAGTCCTGCGAGCAGTACGTCATCGAGGATGAACGCACAGGCCTCACCGGACTCGACGAGGCGCAAACCTTCCTTGTGATCGACAACCGATTTCAGTTCGGAAGGGGCGGTCGTTCCGGACGGCGCCGCGGTACACGGATCCTTGCCCTTAGCGGCATTCGGTCCGGGTTTGGAGCGCTTCACGCGAATGCCGAACGGGGACTCGCTTCGAAGCAGTTCCTCGGCGGTCGTGCCGGCGCTGACGGCGATTTTCCGGCCGGCAAGATCGGCGTAGTCCTTTACGCCGGAGTCCCGGCGCACGAGCATCCGCACGCGTGCGATGAAGAACGTGACGCTGAAGTCGACCTGCTTGCGGCGGGCGCGCGTGTTCGTCGTCGATCCGCACTCGATGTCGATCGCGCCGTCCCGCATGCGGTCGAAGCGGTTCTCGGAATTGACCGGGACGTAGGCGATCCGCAGGCCGGGTCTGTCCAGTTCGAGCGCGAGCGCCTCGACCACCCGCTCGCACAATGCGATCGCGAACCCGACTGGTCTGCGCATGCCGGCTGTCGCGCTGCCCGGCGCGACGAACGAGAACGGCAACGACTGCTCGCGATACCCGACGTTCACCACGCCGCGGTCGTGGATCTTGCGCAGCGTGCCGGCAAGTTCGGCGTGGGCGGAACCGGCAAAGGCCAGCGCGCCCAGGCACAGAACGGCGATCCCTCTTTTCATCGTGGCGACCTCTGAAAATCAGTGTAGTCGCGCCGGATGCGCCGGGAATCCTCAGAATTTGGTAACGGACTGTCAGCTTGGGCTGGAGGTCATGATCCCCATTGATTCGACAACAGTCGCTCGTTTCGCAAGCTGCGCAAGGAATGGTGGGCCAGGCTGCCGGCGGATGAACGGGTGCCATCCGGCACCGTGATCATCACCCGAGAGCTCAGCGCCGGTGATACGACGGCTGCAGCGCATGGACCGGTGTTGCGATGCCCTCCATCCTGGTCTTGATCTGCAGCGCCAGCGTGCGCGAGTAGAAGCGCGACTGGCTCAGGTTGCCGCCGTGGATCCACAGTGCCGGCTGCTGGGTCGGCTTCCACATGTTGCGCAGTTCGCCTTCCCACGGGCCCGGGTCCAACGTGGTGTCCGACCCCACGCCCCAGCACTTGCCGACGCGGTCGGCGACCTCGGGCGAGATGAGGTCGGCGAGCCAGTTGTTCATCGATCCATAGCCGGTCGCGTAGACGATCGCGTCGGCCGGCAGTTCGCTGCCGTCGCTGAGGACCACGGACCGCGGGCGGATCCGTTCGATGCCGACGCGGCTGCGCAGCTTGACGCTGCCGTTGGCGATCAGCTCGGATGCGCCGACGTCGATGTAGTAGCCCGAACCGCGCCGCACGTACTTGCCGTGCAGGCCCGAGCCGTCGTCGCCGAAGTCGAGCAGGAAGCCGGCCGCTTCGAGCCGCGCGTAGAAGTCCTTGTCGCGCTCGGCGATCGCCTTGAACAGCGGGATGCCGAAGCGGGGCGCGACCCGGTGCGGCATCGACGCCTGGATCAGGTCGGCGCTCGCGGTATCGATGCCGGCGTCGACGGCCTTCTCCGAATACAGCGTGCCGAACACCATCTCCATCAATGTGTCGGAGCGGGCCACCAGCGTCGATGAACGCTGGATCATCGTGACGTCGGCGCCGTGTTCCCAAAGATCCGCGCAGATGTCATGCGCCGAGTTGTTCGAGCCCAGCACGACGACGCGCTTACCCCGATAAGCGTCGCTGTCCGGGTGAGCGCTGGAGTGATGCTGGTCGCCCTCGAAGCTGTCGGCGCCGGCGATCGGCGGCACGACCGGATAGCCGGAGACGCCCAGCGCGAATACCAGTTGCTTCGGGCGCAGCACGACGGGCCGTCCGTCGCGCTCGACCTCGACTTCCCAGGTCTCGGTGGCCTGGTCGTAACGCGCCTTCCGGCATGTCGTCGCGCCCCAGTAGTTCAGCTCCATGATCCGGACGTAGGCTTCGAGCCAGTCGGCCAGCTTGTCCTTCGGCATGAACACCGGCCAGTCGTCCGGAAACGGCAGATAAGGCAGGTGGTCGTACCAGACCGGGTCGTGCAGGCACAGCGACTCGTAGCGCCGCCGCCAGTTGTCGCCGGGGCGTGGATGCCGGTCGACGATCAGCGTCGGCACGCCGAGCCGGCGCAGCCGCGCGCCCAGCGCGATGCCGCCCTGCCCACCGCCGACGACCAGGCAATAAGGCTGCTCGGTCACGCCGATCGCCGCCTGCTCGCGTTCGCGCCGTTCGAGCCAGCTCAGCCGGTTGCGATTGACGCCGTGCTCGGCGCCCAGGATGCGGCGGTGGCGCGATTTCTCTTCGTGGCCCTTCAATTCGGACAGCACGGTCAACAGCGTCCAGCAGCGTCCGCCGCGCAGTCGCACGATGCCCTCGCCACGCCCGACGGCGGTCTCGAAGCGCAGGAACGCGCTGATCGTGCCATGGCGCGTATCGAAGACCCGGTCGAGCCGCCAGCCCGACGGGCGTGTGCGATCCAGCGTCGCGGCCAGCATCGCCCGGATGTCGTCGCGTCCGTCACTGGTGTGGATGTTCCACGTGAACGCCGCCAGGTCGCGCCAGAAGCACTCGTCGGTATCGAACAGCGCACAGGCTGCGTCCAGGTCCTGTCGGCGCAGGGCGTCGTCGAGGCTGTCCAGCCACTCGGCGACTTCGTGCGCGGCGGCGTCCTGCGGGAGCGTGTCGGTCGTCATGAGGAGCCTTATCGGTGCGGTGAATCGGGGGCGTCGAGCCGGCGGAATCCCTGATATCTATGGCGGATGCTCATCCGAGCCACTGCGCGAACCAGCCGAGCGGTTGATGGGCGCGCGCGATGCTGTACATCATCCCGAACACGAGGATCGCGCTCGCGTAGGCCAAGACGCGGACCTTCGGCGAGCGGGTCCGCCGCAGGGCCTGGATGCCCAACACGATGTAGACGACGAGCAGGGTGAGCTTGGCGGTCAGCCAGCCGTTGGCGAAGGCTTCGCCGGGCAGGATCGTCAACAGCATCATCGCCACCGTCAGCAGCGCGATATCGATGCCATAGCTCGTGAAGCGCACGGCGTCGTGGTACGGCCACGCCTGGCCGCGCAGCGCGCCGGCGCCACGCAGCGCGAACAGGCAACCGCTGAGCAGCGCCAGTCCGACGTGCGTGTGCTTGATCTGAAGGAAGTATTCCAGCATGGCGAAAGCGAAGGGTTGGCGGCGCCGGGCGTCCGCGGTGTCGAGTGGTGAGGAGGGGCGGGGGTATGGTAAGCCAGCGGCGCGCGATGAGCCAAACGCGCCTCGCCCGCCATTCGCTGTTCTCGTCTGCCGTTTTCGTTCGTATCGTCGATACGCTGAGAGCCAAGTCCGCGTCTTCGACCCGGCCATGCCGCCCAGGCGGATCGCCGGGCGGTAGGCTGCGGTTTTCACGGATGCCGATGACTGTTTCGATCCCCGCTCCCGATCGCTCGCGTTGGCGCGTCGCGCTGCTGCTCGCCGCGCCGCACCGTCTCGGCTTCTTCGCTGCAGCACTGATGATGGTGATGCTGGCGGCTTGGTGGGCGGCGATCATGGCCGCCGACACGCTGGGTGTCCCGCTGCCTTGGGTGGTCGTACGGCCCGCGGCGCACGCGTGGGCGATGACGATGGGCTTCATGCCTCTGTTCTTCGCCGGCTTCGTTTTCACCGCCGTGCCGAAGTGGTTGTCGCTGCGGCCGGTACCGGCACGCCGGCTGCGGATGCCGATCGCCTCGATGCTCATCGGCTGGCCGTGCGCGCTGATCGGTTTTCATCGGTCGGCAGCGTTGGCCGCGTTCGGCGTCGGTATGGTCGCACTGGGTTGGAGCGTGGTCGGTGTGCGCTTCGGCGCGTTGGTGCGGGCCGGCCGGGTGCACGATCGGCTGTTGCATCCGCGATTGATCGCTGCCGCGTGCGGTTTCGGGGCGCTGCTGTCGTGGGGAGCGGTGGCGGCGATCGCGATGGAGCAAGCCGCGCTGCTGCGCGCGCTGGCGCTGGCCGCGCTGTGGGGCTTCATCGCGCCGGTGTTCGTCGTCGCAACGGATCGGTTGATGCCTTACCTCGGCGGCGAGCCCCCGGTGGTGCCGGCGCGCTGGCATGAGGCGCCGCTATGGCTGGTGCTGACGCTGCTCGTCGCCGAGACGATGCGGGAGCTCGTCGACGGCGCCCTGACCATCCGGCTCGGTGGGCCGGCAGGCGGCGTGGCCAGCGTGGGCGTGGATCCGTTGTCCGGCGGGGCGGCGGTCGTGATCGGGCCCGCCCTGTTCGGTATCGCCGAGGCCGCGGTCGCGTTGCTGTTGCTGGCCTTGTTGCTGCAGTGGCTGCGCCGCCAAGGGGTGCGTCAGCCGTTGACGACGATGCTGCTGATCAGTTTCGGCTGGCTCGGCACCGCGTTGGCGTTGCGGGCGGTGGCTCACGTTTGCCAGGCACTCGGCGTCGCCGCGGTGGCGGCCGGGCTCGAGACGGCCGCGTTGCACGCGTTGGCGCTCGGCTATTTCGGCGGCATGGTGTTCGCGATGGCGACCCGGATCGCGGCGGGCCAGGCCGGCTGGCGCATCGCAGGCGACGTGATCGCGTGGCGCCTGTGGCTGCTCGCGCAGATCGCCGCGTGGGCGCGCGTCGCCGGCGCGCTGTGGCCGGGTGGCGCGATGGTTCTGCTACCGTTCGCCGCGCTGGCCTGGTTGCTGGCAACCGGCGGATGGGCATTGCGTCATGGCCGTTGGTTCGGCCGGCCGCGCGCCGATGGCCGGCCGGGCTGAATCCGGCGGGATGACAGGCGCGCGCGTGGTCGGGGGAGTGGGCGCGTGTGCCGGCGGGATTCGCGTGATCCCGTTCACCCGCGCTGCGACGCGAAATGGCGATAGATCATCGTCGCACTGCCGATCATCAGTTCGATCAGATCATCGCGCTGCTCGCGCGTGATCGCCGGTGACCGCCTCTCCGGATCCGGATCGTCTTCATGAATGATCCACATGACCGGGAACAGCAAGCCCTCGGTCTCGCTGCCCGGCTCCATCGCCAGCAGCGTTTGCCACGAGTCCGGCCGCATGTAGACGCCGCGCATGAAGCCGAACGCCCAGTCGTTGCCGAGCACCTGCCCCTGATCGTCCTCGTAGAGGAACGCGCCGTACGCTTCATCGTGTTCGAGCGTGCGCTGCAAGGCGGCCGCGATCGTGTTCCAGTGGCGCATCAACAACCCGAAGATCGTATCGGCCTCGTCGAGATCATCGAAGCTCGGCTTGCCCAGGATCTCCGGCAGAAACTCGCTGGGTGGCACCAGATCCGGTCCGCAGATCAGCGCGGTGAAGAATCCATCGAGCGTCTCGAGGTTCATCGTCGCGGCGTCGTGGGACGAGAGAAAGGTCTCGAGCCGGGCGAACTCGGCGTCGGTGAGGGGCGTGTTCAGTGCGTTCATCGGTGAACTATAGTCGCTGAACGGTCCGGCCGAACTGGACATCGACGACGTGCAGGGCTATGGCGAGGACGCTACTCGGAATCGCTGTCGCCCCCGGGATGAGCGAATCCGCGCAACCACGGATCGATGTGTGCAATGTCGAAGGTTCCGGCCTCCAGCATTCCGATCATCTCCGTATGGATCTGCATCGGCGACCGTCAGATAGTCGCGCGGCACCGCTTACTTCGCCAACTCGCGATAGAGGGCGTCGAACTCGTCCAGGCTCGCCGTGAATGCGGCCATTACATGCCGGCGTGGGCGCGCCCTTTGCTGCCGATCGATGTAGTCGCGCAGTGCGTCATCGAGCACGGCCTGGAATTGACGCCCCTGGGTCTCGGCGATCTGGCGCAGCGCCGCCAGTACCTCAGGGGCGGCTTGAGAGGAGAATTTCTCGCGGGCGGGAGAAGTCATGCTGATCATGATGAATCTTGACAGTTCATGATAGATCAGGTCATTGCGCCGCGCCAGGAGCGTTGCGATCGTGACCGTCAGGTCGTCATGCCTTCGGGCGTAGCGGTGAACCCGGCGTTTCGATCCGCCCGAGTTCAGCCGTCCCCGACTGCCGCGCCTCGACCTGGCTGTGCTTCAATCGCGGGCATGCCAGCGCATCGCGATCCCGATCACCCACTCGTCGATCGACCCAGCCGTTTCGAGGCCGCGGTGGAGCGTTTCCGGCTGCGCCTCGCGCACACCGATGCGCTGGTCGGCGTCTGCCTGCTGGCCGTGCTCGCAGGTCTGCTGACCGGCGTGGTGATCGTGGTCTTCCGGCTGCTGACGGAGAGGAGCCTCGTGTGGGCCGGGATCCTGCCGGGCATCGAACGATTCGAGGCGCTCGATTGGGAATGGCGGATCGGGCTGGCCACCGGCGGCGGCCTGTTGATCGGCCTGCTGTTCCAGGCGATGCCGGCGGCTACCCGGCAGGTCGGGCCCGTCCATGTGATGGCGCGCCTGGCCAGCCATGGTGGGCGGATGCCGTGGGCCAACGCCGTGATGCAGTTCGTCGGCGGCGCGATCTCGATCATCTCGGGCCATTCGGTGGGACGGGAAGGGCCGGTGATCCATGTCGGCGCCGCCAGCGCCAGCTTGTTCGGCCAATGGATGCGCGTGCCCAACAACAGCCTGCGCACGCTGGTCGCCTGCGGCGTGGCCGCATCGATCGCCGCATCGTTCAACACACCGATCGCGGGCGTGGTCTTCGCGATGGAAGTCGTGATGTTCGAGTACACGCTGTCCGGTTTCGCGCCGGTGATCCTGGCCGCTGTCAGCGCGACCTCGGTCAGTCGGCTGGTCTTCGGGCCGGACCCTGCCTTCGCCGTGCCTTCGTTCCAGTTGGCCTCTCTGCTGGAACTGCCGTGGGTCGTGCTGCTCGGATTGGTGATCGGCTGCTTCGCGGCGGCGTACGTCCATGGCATCGGCCTGGTCGAACGGCACACCGCGCGTGCGCCGCTGTGGCTGAGGATGACGAGCGCTGGCGTGCTGACCGGACTGTGCGCCGTCGTCGTACCCGAGGTAATGGGGCTGGGTTATGACACCGTGCAGATGGCCATGCTAGGACAGATCGGCCTCGCGTCGCTGATCCTGATCGCCGTGTTCAAGCTGGCGGCGACCATCGCCTGCGGAGGGCTGGGACTGCCCGGCGGAATGATCGGGCCGATGGTGGTGATCGGGGCGACGGTGGGCGGGGCGCTCGGCATCGTCGGTGATGCGCTGATGCCGGGATCGGGCGCGGCACCCGCGTTCTACGCGATGCTCGGCGTGGCCGCGATGATGGCGGCGAGCCTGCAAGCGCCGCTGGCCGGCCTGATGGCGATGCTCGAGTTGACCGGCAACCCCAACGCCATCCTGCCTGGCATGGCGGCCGTGATCACCGCGTTCCTGATGTCGCGCGTCGTGTTCCGCCAGGAGCCGTTGTTCGTCTCCCTCCTTCACCTGCGCGGCATCGATCACCGGATCGATCCGGTGTTGCAGTCTCTCGAACGCACGGGTGTCGCCGCGGTGATGAGCCGTCGCTACGCGATCGTCGAGGGCAATGCCGACGTGCGGGATGCGCGGCGCCTGCTGGCCGGTTCACCGGACTGGGTGCTCATGGCCGACGGGGGCAGCATACGGGCGGTCTGGGGCGCCGACCAATTGGCTGCGCTGGTGGCGGCCAAGGGGGATGCCAGGGCGGATGCCGCGGCCGAGATGCCATTCGCCGCGCTGGATGCGGCGCCGTTCGCGATGGCACCGCTACCCGCCACGCTGGGTGAAGCGCTCGCGCTGATGGACGAGGTCGGCGCCGACGTGGCGCTGGTCACCACCGATGGGGGCGCCCAGCCGGATCGCCTGCACGGCGTGGTCAGTCGTCGTCAGATCGAATTCGGTGGGCGATCGATCAGCCGAAGTACGGATTGTTCGGCGACGTGACCGGCGCCTTGTGCGACAGCGCGTAGTCGCGATCGGCCTTGACTTCGGCGCGGGTCTTGCCCTGCGCGGGGGCCGGGGCGTTGGCCACGCGGCTGTCCGGATAGACGGCATTGACGACGGCGTGGGTGGCGTTCAGGTACTCGTTACGCTCGGCCTGCACTTGGGCACGGGTGGTCGACGAGGCGACCGGTTGCTGGTTCCAGGGCAGTTGGTCGGCGGTCAGTTCACCGGCCTGTGCGGCGCCGATGGACAGAGAAAGCACGGAACCCAGGGCGATGGCAGCGAATTTGGTGTTCATGATCGAATCTCCTTTCGGAAGTCTGGGTCGGGCAGCGAAGTGCTGTGCGATGGGATAACTGTATGCCTGGGCAATTGTTTCCGAAACCAGTTCAACGGCAACCTGAGGTTTCCGAAAATCCGCTTACTCGGTAGACGGAAATCAGCCGGCGATCACCCGGGTGATTTCGTAGAGGTCGAGGGGAATGGATTCCGCGCTATTCCAGAGATCGAAATGATCGTGGTGTCTTTCGAGGCGTGGCTACCGCCGCGCTCGGATAGCCGGGTCCAGCTCGGTTTGATCAATGAAATCCGGGGGCGTGACGTTCGAAGTGCATAAAGTCCCGTGCCAGATTCGTTGTTCAGTCAAGAAAGGAGATTCCGATGACGACTCGTGAACGTTCGAACCGCCGCCTCTGGCTTCAGGCCGCCGGCGCACTGACATTGGCGGGGGCCGGTCTGTCGCCGGCGCGCGCGCAGGGCGACATCGTGCGGATCATGCTGGGCTTTCCGGCGGGATCGTCGGTGGACGTCATCGCGCGGGTGATGGCGCCGCACATGTCCAAGACCTTGGGTAAGAACGTCATCGTCGAGAACAAGCCCGGTGCGTCGGGCACGATCGCGATACGGCAACTCGAGCAGATGGGGCCGGAGTCGCAGACTTATTCGTTCTACCCGACGACGACGATGATGGGCTTCGTGCTGCAAGGCCAGGAGCCGGTGCTGGAGAAGATCAGCGTTCTGACCGAGATGTACGAGCAGTTCTCCATCTTCGCGATCAATCCGAACCTGCCGCTGGTGGCGAACGTGAAGACGCTGAAAGACCTGGTCGACGTGGCCAGGGCCAATCCGGGCGCCATCAACTACAGCTCGGCGGGCGTCGGCAGCATCAGTCACCTGACGACCGAGAAGCTGTGCAATCTGACCGGAACGAAGATGCAGCACATCGCCTACAAGGGCAGCCAGCCTGCCTTGCAGGACTTCTTCGCCGGGCAATTGCACCTGGTGGTCATGGACCCGACCAATCTGGTGGCACACTTGAACACGCCCCGGCTGCGCGCGATCGCGCTCAATTATCCGCAGCGCATGCCGTACATGCCCGACGTGCCGACCACCGCGGAGGCCGGCTACAAGGAACTCGCGTCGGTGGTGGCGACGGTGATGTTCGTCGGCCCGCCGAACCTGCCGGACGACCAGTTCCGCACGATGCAGCAGGCCGTCCACCAGGCGATCGCCGATCCGGCACTGAACAAGCGGATGCAGGAGTTGTATGCGCTGCCGAAGACGAGTACAGGGCCGGAGGCGCGGGCGTTGATGCAGCGGGATCTGGCGTTCTGGAAGAAGGTGATCAGCGAGAATGGGATCAAGCCGTAGGGGGTTGGGAGTTCGGCCGGTTCCATGATGGCTCCACTCATTGCAGCGCTTCGATCCACGCGAGGTCATGCGCCCACGACCGTCGCGCGGCCGCATCCTGATCGAAGAGGGCGCGCGTCTTCTCCAGCACCAGAGTGAAGGGACGTCCTTGGCGACGCGTTACATGCCGCACGGGCAGACCATGGGCGTCGATGGCGCCGTGGACGTGTGCGCGGCGCTGTTCGGCCAGCGGCCAATCGAGACGCTTATTACGCGGCGAGCGCAGGAAGTCCGTCAGCGTCTTGCACAGTTCGCACGTGCAGCGGATCGGTGTGTGGATCGACCAGTCGTCATCGTCGCGCGCGGGGCGGGCCAATCGGGCGGACAGTGCCTGCGTGAGGCGTTGTCGCAGCGGTTCCAACCCGAGGTCGCGCCAAGTGTCACGCGAGGTCGGATCGGCGGTGTGGTTCCGGTCGGCGGCACGCAGTACGGCGAGTGGTAGTTGCAGGGGAACCGCGTCCGCGAGATCGGCGTCCAGATTCTTGTCCACGAAGCCAAGGATGGTGTCGCGCAACGCCGGCTGATCCGCGATGACGGCGCTTTCGATCAGCGCCAGCAGCGGTTCGCCGTAGCGCGAAAGCTGCTGCGCGGTGAGGTCGGCGTTGTCGAATCGATCGACCGTCTCGATGCGCTGCCGCAGACAGGCCCATCGGTTCGCCAGGATTTCCGCGGCCAGCACGCGACCCGCGGCCGGCAAATCACCATTGGTTCTCGCGCATAGCGCGCGGATGAGCGTGCTTAGCGTGGTGGACAGCCAGGCGTGAATGGATTCGCCCGGCTCATGGTGCCTGGGCTTCGCCTGCCACGCGTCCAGCACGGCGCGCACGCTGATGAGCCCATGCGTGTCGAGCAGTTCGACGAAATGCGGTACGGCGTCCCGGGACAGATCGACGAGGCGGAATGGCGCCAGCAAGGCGTTGCCGATGTCGGACAATGCCGCCTCGTCGAGGCGCGTGACCAATGGCAGCGTGGCGGTAAGCAGCGCCGACCGCTCTCGCTGCTCTGGATGGTCGTTGGCTCCCTCGCCGGTTATGACCGATGTTTCTGTGTCTGCTTCTGTGTCCGTTTCCGCGTCGGCTTCGGCTCCCCACCCGGTCCGCGTCACGACATCCGGCCAGAACTGCAAGATCCGGCGCGCCTGCTCCCGGGCCTTGTCACGACCGTCGCTGGCCAGGATCCGCGTGATCTCGTCGATTGCCCAGCGGGCCGAGGACTTTGCACGAATCACGAAGTCGTGCGCGCGCGGCCACATCACGATCGCGGCGCGGTGATACCAGTAATCGACGGTGTTGCCCGCGTTGCCGGTAAAGCCCTCGTGCTCGGACTCGAACGGCTCGCAGTCGATCGACGGCTTCGTGTAGCAGACCTCGCGATCGTGAACGTCGACGGAAACACGTTTGACCGCGCGGCTGCCAGGAGCGACCCAGTAACGCAGTTCGATCCCGCCGTCGATGCGTTCGAGCAGTTCGTAGTCCTCCTCGTCGCGATCGACATAATTCTCGTCATCATCATCGAAATCATCGTCATCCAGGTCGTCCTCGTCATCGAAGCCGCGATAGCGTCCATGACGGCCGTAGCCCGAATAGTCGTCCTGGCAACTCCACGTCTCGTGCACGTCGGCCAACGCGAGATAGATCTCGCAGTCCAGACGCTTGGCCACTTCGCGCAAGGTGGCGGCCCGCAGCACATCGGCATTCTTGAGGCGATCCCAGTCGAGCCCGTGCTGCGTGTATTCGTGATCCAGCAGATAGACGAACCGGTCGGGCGGCGCCGCGTGTCGATCTTCTGCCCAGCGCGGTGCTCGCGGCGCTTCGAACCAGGATCGCATCCGTTCGGCTAGCACGTCGATGCGCGCCGCGGACGGCGCGTCCTGCACCGCCGCCTTCCGGACGATCAGGTTCCAGGTCAGCACGACGCGATGGCCGCTGGTGATCGGACGGATCTCGTGGCGGCAGTCGGCGTAGAACGCGACGACGCTCAACTCGCTCGCGGAGCCGGTCGACACCAGCGATTCGTCGTGATGCCGGATCACGAACTCGCCGCCCTTGAAGCGTGACGGCAGGCCGACGACCAGCGTGCCGATCATGCCGTCCTCCTTCTCGGAGTCCTGGTGCGTCGCGAAGAACTGCCCGGTCGAGTAGACCAGCAGATTGTGCAGCCGCGCTTCGAGATCGCATCCCAGGGGTAGACCGAGATCGCGCCGAATGCGCGCGAGGGTCTTGTCCAGGATTGGTCGCCATTGCCGCGAGATCGTGACTCGGTCTCCCGGAATTTCCCAGGTATCGCGAACGGTCGGGTCGAGCAGCGTCTGGTCTTTCAGGCCGTAGCGGGCGGGTTGAGCGATTTTCTGGAGTTTTCGTGTCGTGGCGGCCAGGACCGGCAATGGGATTTGGCCGGCGCCTTCGACGGCGATCTCGAGGTCGTCCTCCGGCAGGGTGAAGCGCGTTGCGAACGAGCCCTTCGGCTCGACGCCGGCGATCAGCCGGGTTATCTCGTAGAGATCGACGGGAAGAGCGTCCAGTGGGTCGGTGTGGGGCATGAGCTTCAATCGTGGGCGCTGGGTGTCATGCGGCCATATTGCCAGCCCAATCCGTCGGTTGCCGGGAAGGCGGCTGCGCGATCGGCGCCAGATCGTCATCGTCGATCTGGCCGGCAAGCACGAAAGGACCATTCGATCGGCCGAAGGTCATCGCGCGGTTGAACCGTACATCGAAGGCCGACATGTGCACACTATCCGCCGCCCAGCATGCCGCGGATAGTGCCCGGTCGTCGAGCGCGGAGCCGAGGAACACCAGCGTCACATGCAGCCGCGCCACGTCGTTCCGTCGGACGGTCAGGCCGGCCGAATGCATGCACTGCGTGGCTTCGCTCATCAGCCGTGGAACGTCGGCCTCGTCGGGCAGCAGTGCGAAGAAGATGTTGTGATTCGGCGCCCCCTGACCGGTGGGCCTCGCAGCTGCCCATTGATCGCCGGAAGCGGGAAGGCCGCCGAACAGGGGTAGTTGGACGAGCATGGGTCAACCCTTCTTGGCTCGCGCCGCCAACCAACGGTCCAACTGATTCGCGAAAGCGCGTCGGTCACTGTCCGAGTAGGCAGCCGGGCCACCGGTGACCATGCCGTTGTTGCGCATCTCGTCCATGAAGTTGCGCATCGACAATCGCTCGTCGATGTTTCGTGGGTCCAGCAGATCGCCGCGGGGCTCGATGACGGTAGCGCCGATGGCGATCACCTTGGCCGCGAGCGGCACATCGGCGGTAATGACGAGATCCCCCGGTTGCACCACCTCGATGATGTGGCGATCAGCGACATCGAAGCCCGACGCTACTTGCCGGGCACGAATGTAGGGCGACGGCGGCACGGTCAGCATCTGGTTGGCAACCAGCGTCACCGGCACCGCGGTGCGTCGGGCGGCGCGGTAAAGGATCTCCTTGACCGCGACGGGGCAGGCGTCGGCGTCAACCCAGATCTGCATTGGATGGGGGGCTGGTGAGGGTGACCCAGGAGCGATGGCCGAAGTACTCGACCATGTCGGCGGGCGTCAAACCGCGCTGATCCATCTGAAAATCGATCGCTTCGATCGCCGTCGGCAATTCCATAGGGTGGTGCTTCTTCTCGTAGGCTTCGACCAGCAGTTTCAATATTTCGAGGCGATCCCCCTCAAGTGCGTCCGGTGCGGGGTTCCTATCGACGAGCGGTGCCAACTCGGTAAGCGCCTCGCGGTAATCGGCTTCGGTCTTGATCAGCTTCACTTCCACTACTTCAGCTCCATAGTTGCCATGTTGATCCTGTCGTATTCGGCGTGCGCGCCGACGGGCAGTGGCCTGCAGCTCACTCTGAGGTGCTTGCATAGTTGCCCTGGTATCAGCTTGCTTGAGCCGGCCATTTTCAGGCTCCAGCCCCTGGCATAGCTGCCGCCGCTGGCGGCATACGCGCATCGCAGCGTGGGGTCCACACACCTGGTGTGGGCTGTCGGATATGCCATTCGCCCACTGTGCGCGGATCGTCGATGAAGCGTGGCATCTGGCGCCGAGCGCTCAGCATTTCGGAGGCCTCCAGGGCTTCGGGGGCGTCGTGAGCCGCCTGTCGGAGCTTGTCTTCCAGTGCAGTCAAGAGCTGAGGTTGATCCCAAGTGTGGGCCATGACGTGCGCATTCCAGAACAGGACAATCAGTTTGACCTTCTCCTCGTGCAGTTCGCGTGATGTATCCGGGAGCTATTGAGCCAGTGGGGGGCCGAAATCCAGGATCGTGGCCGAGATTTTCGTGCCGATCCAAGGGCTGAGGGGCTTTTTTCTGCGGGCACGCACCCATCGTCATCTCTCCGAGTTCTCGCCGTTCGCAAGCTGCTGCGGACTACTCCTGGGCATGGCGACTCCCCGCCCTCGTTGGGCTCGACAGGGGGCAGGTAGCCGTTGGGCTGGCGCGGTAGGCAATGAGTCAGTTCATCCGCGCCCGTTACCGATGAGTCAGTTACCGCGTGAGACCAAATCAGCGGCCCGGCCACGGGCGGCGGCTCGCAACGCTCTGGGTGTCATCAGGCCATACCTCCAGCCAAATCGGTCGGTTGGCAAGTAAGCCGCCGCAGGGTTCAGGATGCCAGCGCTGTCGCGGCAAACGAGAACAAAGCGCTCAGAGGCTATTACTGCGTCGATCTGATGCTGGATTTGCTAGACGACAAGTTCAGCGTCAAATTGAGCGCTCTGGTGCCGTCGACTGCATTGGCCGACGTCAAGCCCGTGTCCGTTGCGTACGCTGAAACGCATCCGTCAGATAGCAGCCAGAAGTAGCTGTCGACGTCTTCCGAGCTGTTACGGCCGCTACTCTGCTAACCTAGCGGCCGCCCTGTAGCGGAAGCAGTCTTCTCCGACAGCAGCGCGGACGACGACCCTTCGCTGCAAAGGGGTCAGTCAGCGGCAACCAGCCACGGCGCGTGAAATCACGAGTGCACGCGTACCTGGTGGTCTCTGCGCGAGATCTCGATGCCAGTGATCTCGTGGATCGCGATCATGTCCTTCACAAGCTTCAAGGTCTCTGGCGAGTGGTCGGGGCGAGCCGAAGGCAAATCGACGACATCGTCGAACCCTTCGGCCGCTGGAGCGGTTGCGGATCGCGGCTCCATGATCTGGGGATCGATCCACGTGTCGCCTTCTTCGTGCTCCCGCAGATAAGCCTTGCCGAGAGGCTTGCCCGACGCGCCAACGACACCTGAGGCATGCGCGAACAGGGCGACATTGAACCCTTCGGCGCAGTCGGCGTCCGGACGCTGCACAGACGGATAGATGATTCCGTCGATCGGACCCTTCTCTCGGGTGGCGAGGTAGTCGGCGATCACTTGAGTCACGAGGTAATCGCGCTCTTGCAGATCGGGCATCACCGGTTGAACGAGGCGCGAGGACAGGGTCTTCAGGAAGTCGCGGCGCTGCGCCATCGCCGTTGTGGTGGGGTCGAAGTAGCTCAGCCCGGCGGGTATGCGAACTCGCTCCAGGCTTCGGAGGTCGAGCAGACGGACCGGACGGACGAGTTCGAATGCAGCCGTAGCCACCCAGGCGCCAACCGGCGGACGAACCTCGGCCATCGCGACGTCGACCGTTGTTGCGCCATAGAAGGCTGGCTGGCCCTTTGCATTCATGCGGCCGGCCTGGCCGATCCCAGGCGCGGGCGTCCCGAGGAGGCGTGCCGGATGGCCGAGCGCTTCGGTAAGGTGCTGCTCGAGTTGGAAGACTCGCGCGCGGAAGAGTGTCGTCAGCCCAGTGCCAGGGCCCGCGACGATGACAACGGGCTGCCCGTCGTCCGTGTCGTCCGCATCGATGTTGCCGAGCACTGTTCCGAGCACGCGCATCGCCGTAGGGTTCACGTAGCGGGCTTCCTGCTGAAGGCTTTTGCTCATTTGGTGCCAAGCGCTGCTGACGGGCTCGCCGAGATCGGCTCGCAACCGGAACCAGGGCACTTCAGCCTCGTCTTCAAGCGAATACTTGTTTTCCATACTGTCCCGGTCGAACCACAGGAAATTCAAGTCTTCAACCAGGTCGTCGATTGCCTCGCTACGAACGACGTTCAGATCCCCGAGCGTCTCCTCAAGCGGAGCTCCAGCCGGGTCCCGCTCGTAAATGACCACGGCATCGTCCAAATGCGTGGGCTCGAAATGCGTGTCCAGAACGCGGTCGCATTCGTAGGCCACGTCGAAGAGCGCGGCACACGGTCGATCCATCTCGCAGTAGTCGCAGACCTGCTGCTCAGTCTTTAGCGTCTGACGAAGGTACGGCTCTTTGAGGCACTCGAGGCAGATGTAGCGCATGCGTCGATTGTGAGCCAGACCCTGCGTTTAGGGCGCAAACTGCAGGTAGGCTCGCGTCGCGAGCCCAACAGCATCTGCCCCACAGGACTCGACGGCGTGCCGGCAAACGCCGGACGTGCTTGGGCCACACAACGGTGCCCGCGATGTCGGCGCTGGGTTCTCGCAGAGGAGGTCGTGTTCTTGCAGCTGCACGCGCAGGTCGTGAGATGTATGCAACGCAGTTTCTGTCCTTCGACGCGATCGATATGAACGTTAGCTAGAGGTCAGGGAACGGACACTGATGAGGTCCTACTTCTGCTAACGCTCGACAGGCAGCTGTACCTTTGTTATCGACAAGGGCTTGTTATCACTGCTTGGCTTGGAGCACTCCGCACGGGTGATTGAGATCAGCATCATTGATCGGAACGTGGCGTATTCAGCCAGGAATCTCCGCGACCTTGGGACCGTGCGCGCCAATGGCCGAAAAACTGTAGAACTTCGCGGCGTCGCCAAGATGCCGAAACTTCTGGCGAGCCAGTTGCAGCAGCTTCTCGTCGCACGTGGAAATCACGAACTGTTTGCTGCCTTCCGGGGAATTCTGTAGGCCCGAGATTAGGTCCAAAAGGGCGTAGGTGTTGAGGTCGTCGAAGTGGGTCACCGGGTCGTCCATCATGACGGAGCAGAAGCCCGACCAGGTTTGCGAGCTGCAGGCCGTCAGGAACAACCCGAGCATAAGAGTCTGAACTTGCGACTGGCTGAAATAGTCCGTCGGCCGGAGGCTCTCGTCGTTTTTTTTCACCTGCACCGCAATGGACGACCCCTTGCTTGCAACCTCAATGTCGCCGAAGCCGTACACCGGCCGGAGCCTCCGCTGGATGACCGCCGTTCGCGGGCCATATTCCTGCGTGAAATGCTGTGTGGCCGCCGCCTGCTGCGTGCCGAGGAGCTTGTTGATACCCTCAAAGTACTTCACCCACGGAGCAAGTTTCGCAATCCTCGCTTCGTTCTCTTCAGCTACGCGCTTGTACTCAAGCAGCCGATTGTTGATGCTGGCAAAGGCAGCAGACGTTGCCGCAGCATCGAAGGCAATTTCCAGTTCAGCCACTCGGGTCGCAAGCATTTCCGCTGCGCCCTGTCTTGCTCCGGTCGATACAATCGCAGCCAGGATTCCGTCGCTGGTTACCTCGGCCGAGAACCCGGCAGCGGCAAGCGACGCAGTCAACGATTGAACGCGGCCCTCTAGCGCGCCGATGTGACGCGCAGCACTTTGATGGGCAGTTCTGGCAGCTTGCAGCCGAGCGTGGGATGCGGCGAGCTCCGCGCGGCGACCATCCAAGACGTTGGTCGCTGCCTGGACGGCCGCAGTGGCATCGGCCTGGCGACGAACTGCTTCCGTTAGCGCCTGTTCGAGCAGTGGAAGGTCAGCAGCCATGTCGAAGGCCCCTCGACGTTGGTCGTTGACCAGTGCATCTAAATTCTGCTGGCTCGCGGCAAGGTGTCGTGAGAGGGCATCAACCAATGCAGCTGCCGAACGCTCGGCGTCCGCACGAGCCTGGACCGTGTTTTCTGCGTCCTTCTTTGCTTGCCGGGCGACCTCTAGCTGGGCGCTGACCTGTTCCTGGGCGCCCATCGCTTGAGCCAGCAATACGTCTACTTGAGCAGGTAGGCCATCTGAAAAATGCAATCCAACCGTCGCCAGAGCCGCATCGAAGGCGGCCCGCTCGCGCAGGAGAGCCGCGCGCACGCTGGCGGCCTGCGTCTTCTCGCGGTCAACCTGCTGCACCTGCTCCTCAATGCGCCGTTGCGACTCCTTGAGCCCTTCCAGTTTGGTCGATTCTTGCGTCCATTGCTCTGAAACCTGAAGGAGCGCTTCGTTCTGGCCGAGACGACGTTCGATGGCACGCAACAACTCTTCGAGCGTCCCGTGATCATGCCCGCACAAGAGGCAAGTCCCATCGGACACGTGCGACCGAAGCGCAGCTACCTGTTCCTGGATTTCTGAAGCGTTCTTACGTGCGGCGGAAACTTCGCGCCGCACTCTTTCAACAACAAAGTTCTGGTCAGCGACGGCTTGCCGCTCCCTGCCCAGTTTCTCGTTCAGGTCAAGGGCGACCACAGCTAGGCGCTCTTCGGTCTCCTGGATTCCTGTCGTCAGCGTGGGAAGCGTTTGGCCGCGTTCGACCTGGTCTCGCACCGCCTGGACTTTGGCAATACGTTCAGCAGCCGAGCGATGATGGGCTTCGGCCTGACTCAATGAGTTGCTTGCGGCAGCCACGATGGCTGCTGCATCAGACTGAAGCGTGCGATGAGTCTGGCGCGCGAGCGCCGCTTCATCCAACTTCGCCTTCAGCCCAGCTAACTCGCCCGAGAGGCGCCCAAACTGAGGATGAGCCTCGACTGTCCAAGCAGCGGCATCACGGGTCGCCTTTTCGTCTGTCTCCATGGCCCGCATGCGCGCAAGGCTGCTCTCTGATTCGTGGCACTGAGCCTCATGCTCCCTGAAGGCGGCCTCAGAAGCCGACAAGGCTGCAACATAGTCTGAAAGCTGAGCTGACTGCGTCGTCAGCTCAGCTTGTGCGCTTCTCAGTTCGGTCAAGGACTCTAAGCATTTTTCCAACGTCGGCTTGCCCGACGCAGCCTCGGCGCGTTTGCCTTGGAGGAACGCGCGGAGACTGCGCATGTCCCGCGCCGCGCCCATCTCGGCCAAGCTGAACCCTGCGTTCTCGATATCCTGCTCCAGCGCTCGCGCGCGAGCGTCAAGAGTCTCCGAAGAACCGCCCGCACTCTGAAGACCTTGGAGCCTGTCCAATTCGGCTTGGTCGGCGGCAGCTTTCTCCCGGGCCCCCCGAAGCTGCGCTTGGGCGTCATCCACATGTTTCTTCGCAAGGTCCAGAACTTCCTTGGACTTATTCAGGCCTACAACGTAGTCATCGAACGCAAGCATCCGAGAGACGATGTCCGCTGGCAGCTGGCAGGTCTCGGCAATTTCGTCCGTCAACACTTGACCATCTTGACTGAACAGGTGAGTGGCGCGAAAAAGGTTGACCAAATTTTCGACGCGGTCGTTGGCAGAGAGCTCGCCGCCCGTCAGCAGGGCTAGGATGTCTTTGCGCTCCTTGGGCTGACCGTCAAGCGTGGCCTTGTTCGGCTCCGCAAGATCGCGAACAATCTTGTGCGTTTTCCCATCGCGCTCAAAGGTAAGCGAGACGGTCGTAGGTTCGTCGCCGCAGTCCAGGTTTTTCGCGGCTTTTGTGAACGCTGGTGCGCCTTTGGGGAAGCGATGGACGCCGCCCGTCACTACGAAGTCGACAGCATCAAAAAATGAGGTCTTGCCGAAGCCGTTTGGACCATATAGGACGGTGACCGCGGAGCCCAGAGTGAACTCCTTCGGGGCCCGGTACGCGCGGAAGTTCTGGATTGTTATCGAGCGAAGAACGGACTGGTTCCGCGGCTCTTCCGGGACTGCCTGAAAGGTATCGACCGAACCGGTGGTCAGCCCCGAGGGCGGTCCGTATTTCTCATCCAGGCACGCCTGAAATAGAGTTTGCGCGCCCGTGCCGGGCACGACCAGGCGACTTGCCAACTCCGCCTTGACATTCCGACCGCGCAGCAGCGCCTGTGCGGAGGGGGGACGGATGGACGCGCCCTGGATGTGCTCTAGGGGGAGGAAAGGCAGACGTGTCAGGCTGCCAGCGATGTCAGGATGCAGCTGGACGACGAACTTACGGCAGAAGTAGACGTCGACCTCGACCTTTGAGCAGAACTCTTCAGTCGCCGGGAGCCCGTTTGGCACGCAATAGATAAAGGACACGTCCTTCGTTGCCCAGGACGCGCCCTGCGCCATGAAATGCTTCTTGAACGCCGTGTACAGCGGCGCGTAGTCAGCCTCACTTCCAAACGCGAACGCCTCGAGCGCGTGCGCGCGCTGCATCAAGACCAGTGGAAGGCAGTCCGCGACTAGTTGCACCTCACTCAGGTCCACGTTGTTTATTGCATCGCCTAATGCCGCTTTCAATGCGGCCGGCAAGGCATTGAGCTCAGCCGATAGCGTCATGGAGTGCCTTTTCTAGCTCTGCGCCTTCTGCAGCGGCCAAATATGCATCGATGAAAGTGCGATAACCAACCTGGATGACCGCGCTGCCCGGGTCGGTGAACTTGTAGTCCTCGGACTGCGCTTTCCCCTTGTTCAAGATGCTTCCCAGGACCGGAGACCAGGCAAGGTTGTCGGCATCCCTAGAAACCACGATGAGCGTCCCGCGGCGCTGTGCGGCCCGTTCCTTGACGTGGTCTGCGCACGCCTCGTGCGTATCGCCGCGTATAGCAATCGCCTCGAAGGTACGGTCGCCCTTGGTGACAGTAGCTTGCGAGCCTTGCCCGTGAAACTGGTAGGCGTACTCGGCGGACCCTAAGATTGAGAATGTGTGGATTAAATGCTCGACCGCCGTGGACTCTTTGTCGGTCCAGGTGTCCGGGCTGGACGGCTGCATGCCAGCGGCTGATGCCAACACCAAGTCCGTCAGTTCGGGCGCAGGTATCGGTCGGAGCGACGAAACAATCTGGCTGTGGACCGCCGCACAGATGCCGGCCAGCCTGGCGCCCGAGTATCGCGCGGCGAGTGACTTGCCGGCCTCATCCAGGTCATCGTTCATCCATTTGACGACGGCCTGAACTGGTGCGCCTGGCGCCCTTGGGTCAGCGGGTGGCCCGAAAGAATGGACCGTCGCATCACGAACGGCGATGTCCCGTCCCGCAGAGCCTTGCGCCAGCGAGCGCGAATTCACCACGAAGAAGGAGTGCACGCATGCACCCCTCTCGCGGAAGACCGCGTCGCGAAGGTTCTCTAGCGTACTGCCGGCGCGAAAGCTTTCGCCTCCATTGCCATATGTCGGCATGCAGCCTGGCTTTGAGAACTTCGAGGTGTTGATGACCGCAGAACGGCCGAACTCCGATGCCTTTCCTGGAACCTTCGCTCCGGCAACATTCGCCATCACAAGGCAGGTGTCGTCACGAGACACATTGAGGTACGCCGACCCGTCGTAGAAGCTCGCGACCTGCGCCATGAATGAGGTGTGGGACGGTTCCGGGTTGCATTGAGCCACGAACATCCACGTCAGCGGATAGGTGGCGTGTATTGCAGCGGCGCCGTCATTGATTCCTTGCAGCAGCCAAGACCAAACGCGTCGGGCGTCGGACGTGCCAATCCAGTCGAAGCAAATAAGGGTCGCGAAGCGAAACGGCAGATGGGTGTCTGCGTGTACACCTTTGAACACGTATATCGAGCGCCCTCGATACATCGCTTTGTAGCTGCGTTTCAGCTCTTCCCAGGATGGAGCCAACTTCGGCTGCACCCAGCAATGGACCTGGCCGTCCGGAGCCTTGACCCAGGTAATACTGGTGTTGACCCATTGCCCCACGGGAACGGACTCTGGTCCGTTTACTTCTGCATCGTGGTTCGTGTTGGGCTGTGCAAGCAATGCAGCGTATTGGTCCTTCGTCAGACCTTCTACTCCGCCAATGACGATGGTTCCCACCGGCCAGTCGTCCTGCTGCATCGCCGAGCGTATGCGCGCAACGCCTTCGATACCCGGTATCGACAATTCAGGAAAAACGGTGAAGTGCGTCTTGTCGGCGCGATGCGCCCTGCTGCGGGCAACAGCGAGCGTCGTGTCCACACACTGAAGCGCGCGTGCTCGCTGGGCTGGTAGCCACGTAAAGGGCTCGTGCGCTGTGAACTCGACGTAGGGCTGCGCGACGACCATGCTGACGCCGTGGAGGGGCAGTTGCACCCCTAGCCGCCCAAGGTCGACTTCGCGGACTTGAACCATTCCTCTCCCCTGCTCATTTTTCTTGCAATTCTGGCACGTTCAGTAACATGCGTCGTCGACCAGGAGACGCCGCTCTGGCAACCCTGCCACGGCGCCGTGTCCGAAGCGGCTGTCACGCCCTTACTGGACAACTTCGGCCTGTCGACAATCGGCGCTTCCGTCGGCTTACATCGCCAAGTCAGCCACAAAGACAACCATCTTCGGGCCAAGTCTATCCGGAGAAGAACTGCGGATTGATCCTGAGCGGTCACGTAGGTGCGTCGAGTTGGGCGGCCGCTTCCAGTCCGAAGCTGCCACCCCCTGAAGCTGCAAACCTTGTATCAGAATCTAATGCGCTGTCTCGGACATTAATGGCAAAGAACAACTGGACGAATTACCCCTTCCCCTCACTCCACCGTCACCGACTTAGCCAAATTCCGCGGCTTATCCACATCCGTCCCCCTCGCCAACGCCGCGTGATAAGCCAGCAACTGCAACGGCACCACATGCAAGATCGGCGACAACAACCCCGCGTGATCTCCCAAATTGATGACGTTGACGCCATCACTAGGCTCGATCAACGTCTCCTGATCCGCGAACACGAAGAGTTCACCCCCTCGCGCCCGCACTTCCTGCAAATTCGACTTTAGCTTCTCGATCAACACGTCATTGGGCGCGACCACGACAACCGGCATCCGCGAGTCGACGAGGGCCAGCGGTCCATGCTTCAACTCGCCCGCCGCATACGCTTCCGCGTGGATGTACGTGATCTCCTTCAGCTTCAGCGCTCCCTCCATCGCGATCGGAAAATGCACGCCGCGCCCCAGGAACAACGCGTTCTCGCGCGGCGCGAACCGTCCGGCCCAATGCTTGACCACCCGCTCGCACTCCAGCACGCGATTCATCGCGGCGGGTAAGTGCCGAAGCTGCTTGATCAATTCCGCCTCGTGTTCGGCGCCGAGCTGATCCCTCAACTTGGCCATGACCAGCGTCAGCACGAACAGCGACGCCAACTGCGTGGTGAACGCTTTCGTCGAGGCGACGCCGATTTCCGGCCCCGCGCGCGTGAGGAAGCGCAGCTTCGACTGCCGGATCAGCGCCGACTCGGGCACGTTGCAGATCGACAACGTGTCGGTCATGCCCAACGCTTTCGCATGCTGCAGCGCGGCCAGCGTGTCGGCGGTTTCGCCCGACTGGGAGATCGTGATGACCAGCGTGTCGGCCAGCGGCACCGAATCGCGGTACCGGTATTCGCTGGCGATTTCGACGCTGGTCGGTACCTTGGCAACGGACTCCAGCCAATACTTGGCGACGACGCCCGAGTGGTAACTGGTGCCGCAGGCGAGGATCAGTACCTGCTTGGTCCGCGAGAAGATCGCTTCGGCGTCGGCGCCGAACAGGCCGGCCGACACCGATTGGGCGTTGGTGACCATCTCGAGCGTGTTGGCGATGGCGCCCGGCTGCTCGAAGATCTCCTTCTGCATGTAGTGGTCGTACTTGCCGAGCTCGATCGCGTCGGCCGACAACTGGCTTTCGATGATCGCGCGTTCGACCGGCTGGCCGTTGTCGTCGACGATCCGATAGCCGTTGGTGCTGATCTCGACGACGTCGCCTTCTTCGAGGTAAGCGACCGACCTCGTGACCTGCAGCAGCGCCGACGTGTCGGACGCCAGGAAGTTCTCGCCCTTGCCTGATCCGCCATTGCCGACACCCAGCAGCAGCGGCGAGCCCTTGCGCGAGCCGACGACGACGCCGGGCTCGGCGGTGTTGATCGCGGCGATCGCATAGGCGCCGTGCAGTTCCTTGACCGCTTTCTGCACCGCTTCGAACAGCTTGATGCCGGTGCGCAGGTAGCGGTGCAGCAGATGGGCAATGACTTCGGTGTCGGTCTCCGACGTGAAGTTGAAGCCGTCGGCCTTCAGCGACTTGCGCAGCGCTTCGTGGTTTTCGATGATGCCGTTGTGGACGACGGAAACCGAGAAGTCGTTGCCGAGCGAGGCATGCGGGTGCGCATTGCTTTCGGTGACGCCACCGTGCGTGGCCCAGCGCGTGTGCGCGATGCCGGTGGGGGCGGTCGATTCGGCTGCGTCGGTACGAGCCTGCAGGTCGGCGACGCGGCCGACGGCGCGCACACGTTCCATCCTGTCGTTCAGCAGCGCGATGCCGGCCGAGTCATAACCACGGTATTCGAGCTTGCGCAGTCCCTCGATCAGGATGGGAACCACGTTGCGTTGGGCGACGGCGCCGACGATGCCACACATAAGAGCTGCTCCGGGTCTTGTATCGAGGAGAGAGTTGTTCGAGGAGAGGAATTGACTAGGTTTTCTTTTTCTTGACCGGTCGCTGATAATCGCTCCGCTCCGCCTGTTGTCGCGGATTCAACACCAGCACCCCCGGCGCGACGTCCTTCCAGACCGTCGTCCCCGCGGCGATCGATACGCCGCTGCCGACCGTCACCGGCGCGACGAACTGCGTGTCCGATCCGACGAACACGTCGTCGCCGATCGTCGTGTGATGCTTGTTCGCGCCGTCGTAATTGCAGGTGATCGTGCCGGCGCCGATGTTGACGTTGCGCCCCACGGTCGCATCGCCGACATACGACAGATGCCCGGCCTTGCTGCCATCGCCGACCTGGGCGGCCTTCATCTCGACGAAGTTGCCGACGTGCACGTCATTACCCAGCACGGTGCCAGGCCGCAGCCGCGAGAACGGCCCCAGCGTGCCCATCTCGCCGACCTTCGTGCCTTGCAGGTGCGTGAACGGCTGCAGCACGGTGCCGTTGCCGAGCTCTGTGTCGATCAGCACGCAGTTGGCGCCGATCTTCACGTCGTTGCCGAGCACGACCGTGCCTTCGAATACGCAGTTGACGTCGATGCTGACGTCGGTACCGCAGGTCAGCGGGCCGCGGATGTCGATTCGCGCCGGGTCGGCGAGCATGACGCCGTCGGTCATCAGGCGCTCGGCCAGCTCGCGCTGCCACAGGCGTTCGAGCTCGGCCAACTGCTGCTTGCTGTTGATGCCCTGCGTTTCCCAGATCGCGTCGGGCTGGGCGCTGACGACGGGCACGCCGTCGGCGACGGCCATCGCGACGATGTCGGTCAGGTAGTACTCGCCCTGGACATTGTCGTTCTTCAGCGCGGCGAGCCAGCGTTTGAGCGGGACGGTGGGCACGACGAGGATGCCGGTATTGATCTCGCGGATCCGGCGCGTGGCTTCGTCGGCGTCCTTGTGTTCGACGATGGCGGTGATGCGGCCGTCCCGGCGCACGATGCGGCCGTAGCCGGTCGGGTCGGGCATGTCGACGGTGAGGATGCCGAGCTTGTCGGTCCCGGCGGCGGCCAGCAGGCGTTGCAATGTGGCGAGCTGGATCAGCGGGACGTCGCCGGACAGGATCAGCGTCGGCGCGTCATCGTCGAGCAGCGGCAGCGCCTGGGCGACGGCATGGCCCGTGCCCAGTTGCGGTGATTGCAGCGCCCAGAGCAGGTCGGGGGCGCCCAGCGCCCGCTGGACGGATTCGCCGCCATGGCCGTGGATGACGACCAGCTTGCCGGGCGCCAGTTCGCGCGAGCGGGCGAGCACGTGCGCCAGCAGCGGTTTGCCGGCCAGCGGATGCAGCACCTTGGGCAACGCGGATTTCATCCGCTTGCCCATGCCTGCGGCCATCACGACGACATTCATCGAAAAACCTTTCTGGATCAATTGGTTGGCACGATCGCGTAAACCAAATCGGAAAATGTTAACACGGCAAACTTTCTGTAAATGTTGCCGAATTCAAACCCGGCCCAGTATGCGACGGGCAACGGAAAGTGCCGTGTGGAAATCCACGGCAGGGGACGAATCGACCGGGCGGGCCGACGAAGGGATGCGGTAGCTTCCGTCGTCGTGCCGATGAGGGCTTACGGTGGCGCGAGCGCCCGTGCCGGATGGAGCCCATCGGGCACAATGAGCGATACCGTGCGGATGGATGCCGGCGAGGCCGGGTGCGAAAGTCCGCTGAACCATCTGCCGACGCGCCGCGCGCCGCAACTGATCGCCTATGGCGCGCGCGATACCGACGAGCTGCGCCGCCAGTCCCAACGGTATGCGGCGGCGCTGGCCGAACGTGGCTCGGACGTCGCGCAGTACGCGGTGCCGGGCTGCGACCACTTCGACCAGTTGAACGAATTGGCGAACGCCGACAGCCCGTTCTTTCGCCAGTCCTTGGCGTTGATACGGCGCTCGGGGGACGACGCTTAGCCGGGGACGCCTTCATTCGGCGGCGGACGGCGGGGAGGGCTCCGGGCCGTTGAAAGGATCGGTGGCATCCCGGCAGGCCGCCGCGCGGTCCGGAATCCTCGATAAGTTCATTGCGCGACACTCGGGGCATCGAAAGTCGATTGAAAGGACCGGGTTTTCTTGTCAGCATCGGCGTTCGTTTCGGAACGCGGCGGGCAACGTATCCGCCGTATCGTTGATGTCAACGGAGGAAATCGATGTCGAGAAGCAAGTGCGCGGCCGCGCTGCTGGCCGGCCTGTTGTCGCCGTGGGCCATGGCTCAGTCCAATGTCGCGATGTACGGTATCGCGGATGCCGGTATCGGCATCATCAACGTCGGCGGGGCGGGCAATTCGACCGCGCTCCGGGTCGACTCCGGTTACAACAGCACCGGCCGCTGGGGGATCCGCGGGACCGAGGATCTGGGCGGCGGGCTCAAGGCGTTCTTCAAGGCTGAAGGCGAGATCGGCTGGGACACCGGCGGCGGCGATGGCGGCGGGGGCGCCGCGCTGAACTTCGCTCGCGGCAGCTACGTCGGCATCGAAGGCCGGTTCGGACAAGCCTGGCTCGGCCGCGACTATGTGTCCGGCTACCCGGCGATGCTGGAGATCGACATCCTGCGCTATGGCCTGTTCGGCAATCTGCTGACGTTCCTGAGCGGCTATCAGGGCGCCACCGTCGGCGGCACCACTTATGGTGCCGTGTCCGGCATGCAGACCCGTACCAGCAACGGCATCTTCTACAAGACGCCGAAGCTGGGCGGGCATGTGATCCAGGCGCATTTCGGTGCCGGCGAGCGTTACGTGGCGCCGAAGTCCGGCGGCAGCCATACGGGCGTGTCGTGGATCTTCGCTTCGGGCCCGTGGTCGGCCAGCGCCTGGTTCCACCAGCGCCGGACGGTACTCGCGCCGGACAGCAGCCTGCTCAAGATCAAGGAATACGGCGGCGGGGGCGGCTATCAGTTCGGGCCCGCTAAAATCGTGTTGGGCGCCGGCGCAGCCGACCCCGATGGTCCGCAGAAGCTGACGTTCTACAACGTCGGCGGATCGGTACGTGCCGGAGCGGGCACCGTGTACCTGCAGTACACGCGGATGAAGGAAGATGCCAGCAACGCGCGCAGTAACGGCCTGTCGCTGTCGTACACGTACCCGTTGTCGAAGCGGACCAATCTGTATGCGACGGCGGGTACTACCCGCAACAACGCGACCGGCACGTACGTGCTGCGCGGGTCGGGGGTGAGCTATGCGGCCGGCGAACCGGGCGCCGATCAGAAGGGCCTGGCGTTCGGCGTGCGGCATTTCTTCTGAGCGCTGGAAAAGCGCCGATCCCTGGGCGATCAGCGCTTTTCCGTCGGCAGGCCGACAGGGGCGCGCACGCCCATCGTCGCCCGCCGAGGTCATCGGCCCACCGTCGAGCGCGGTGTGGTCCGATGCACCGTATGGGCACCCGAGGACTTGAATCCTCCGACATCCGATGCAAAATCAGGGCGATTGCGGATCGATTTCCGAGGTGCCCATGACCCGCGTGCTGCGTTGGCTGCTGCCGCTGCTCTTCACGTCACTGCTGGCCACCGGCTGCTCGCTGGCCAAGTTCGGCTATGACGCGTTCCCTTACTGGGCGATGTGGCAGCTCGATGGCTACGTCGATCTGGATGATGGGCAACGAGTGCTGGCGCGCAATGCGATCGACGATCTGCGCGCGTGGCACGAACAGGCGGAACTGCCGCGGTATGCGCGGTTCCTCAAACAGGTCGATGCGCGAGTCCAGGGGGTCGGGCAAGCCGCTCATGGCGCCGTGCAAGGCGCGATGGAGGGGGCGGGCGCCGGCACCGATGCCGCGGAACCCGGTGGCCGCGACGCGATCCGGCCGGCGGAATTCGGCGAGTGGCGCCAGGCGGTGATCGCTTACTGGGCGCCGCTGGCTGACCGGGTGGCGGCTCCGGCGGCGGTGCTGCTGACCAGCCTGACGCCGGCGCAGATCGAGCGGTTGAAGGGCAGGATGGCCGACGACAATCGCGATATGGCCAGGAAGTACCGGATCGATTCGCCGCAAGGCATCGCGCAGGCGCGGGCCGATCGGTTCATCGAGCGCTCCGAATATTTCCTGGGACGGCTCAGCGGCGACCAGAAGCGCGAGCTGCGCGAGAGCGCGGCGCGACTGCCTGCCGAGGAAACGCTGCGGCTGGCCGAGCGCGAGGAGCGCCAGCGCGCGCTGCTGGCGTTGATCGCGCGGCTGCAGGCCGAGCGGCCGCCGGCCGCGGTCGGGCAGGCCTGGACGCGCGACTATCTGATGTCGATGGTGCGCTACGCGGATCCGCAACGGCGCGAACAGCTCGAACGAGCGCAGCGCGCGGCCGACGAGGTGACGGCGCGCACCGTCAATGAAGCGAGCGATGCGCAGCGGCGCCACCTGTCGAAGCGGCTGCGCGACTTCGCGGCGGATTTCGAGCGGCGGGCCGGCAGGGGTTAGAAGCCGGGCCGAGTGGATTGATCAGGGGGCGCCGCCGGGCGTTCAGGCCACGCGCTCGTCCATCAGCCGCTGCGTGGCGGCCTGGGCGTCACGGTATTCGCCGTCGATCTGGTCGACCAGTTCGGCTGTCGACAGCACCGACTCGACGGCCGAAACCGTGTGCCCGGCGCTCCACAGGTCGACCCAGCGCTTGGGGCCGCGCATCTGGCCGGCATAGGCGCTGAACAGTTCGCGCGATTCCTCCTTCGAGACCGGCCGCGCGACGACCTCGGGATCCAGGCCGCACGCGACGATCGACGGGCGCAGGAAGTTGGCATCGATGCCGCTGATGCCGCGCGTGAGCTGGATGTCGTCGATGTCGCTGTCGATCAGCATCTGCTTGTAGCGTTCGTCGGCGGTGGCTTCACGCGTGGCGATGAAGCGCGTGCCCATCAGACCGAGTTCGCAGCCGAGCGCGCGAGCCGCCCACAGCGCGTGGCCGTCGGAGATGCCGCCGGCCAGCACCAGCGGGCCGTCGTACAGCTTGCGCACGGCGCGTACGAACGACAGGCCGTTGGCCCAGCCGGTCTGCCCGCCGGCACCGGCGCTCAGCAAGACCAGACCGTCGACGCCCGAGGCCAGCGCTTTCTCCGCGTGGCGCATCGAGCCGACGTCGGCCAGCACGAAGCAGCCGACGTCATGCAGTTTCTTGACGTACTTCTCGGGCGACCCGACGCTGGCCAGCACCATCTCGACCTTGTGCTTGACCAGCACGTCGACGTCGGCGTCCAGCTTGGCGGGGTCGGTGCGCATCAGCACGTTGGGGCAGATCGGGGCGGTCGGGCGTTCGGCGCGCGCGCGGATCTCGGCGATCTGCGTGAGCCAGGCGTCGAGCTGTTCGGGCTCGCGCGCGTTGACGGTCGGAAACGAGCCGATGACGCCATTGACGCTGGCGGCGGCCGTCAGCTCGACGCCCGAGATGCGCAGCATCGGCGCGGCGATCAGCGGCAGGCGCAGGCCGGCGCGCAGGGACGGAGGTAAGGGCCGGGGAACGGTAGGGGACGGGGACACTCTGGAACTCCTCGAGTGGTATGGCTGATGATCCGGGCTAATGTCTGGGAGGGTGATGGCCTTGGTCCGGTGGGCGGGCGTCAGGCGACTTGGGGCAGGCCGTCCAGCGCCTTGGCGAGTGCCTGCTCGTCATAGTGCTGGTCGGTCAGCTTGCCGGCCGCGTAGTCGGTATAGGCCTGCATGTCGAAATGGCCGTGCCCCGACAGCAGGAACAGGATCGTTTCGGCCTTGCCTTCGCGCTTGCAGCGCAGCGCCTCGTCGATCGCGGCCTTGACGGCGTGGTTGGCCTCGGGGGCGGGCACGATGCCTTCGGTCTTGGCGAACAGCACGCCGGCGGCGAAGCACTCGGTCTGCTGGAACGCGACGGCGTCGATCAGGCCCAGTTCCTTGACGTGCGAGACCAGCGGCGCCATGCCGTGGTAGCGCAGGCCGCCTGCATGGAAGCCGGGCGGCGTGAACGTCGAACCCAGCGTGTGCATCTTGGCCAGCGGCGTCATGTGGCCGGTGTCGCCAAAGTCATAAGCGTAGCGGCCGCGCGTCAGCGATGGGCAGGCGGCGGGCTCGGCGGCGACGATGCGCGGCTTGGGGGCCTCGCCGCGCAGCGCCTGGCCGATGAACGGGAACGCGATGCCGGCGAAGTTCGAGCCGCCGCCCGCGCAGCCGATGACGACATCGGGCCAGGTGTCGGCCATGTGCATCTGCTCGATCGTCTCCAGGCCGATCACCGACTGGTGCAGCAGCACGTGGTTGAGCACGGACCCGAGCGCGTACTTGGTGTCGTCGTTCTGCGCGGCGATCTCGACGGCTTCGGAGATCGCGATGCCCAGGCTGCCCGGGTGGTCGGGGCGTTCGGCGAGCACCGATCGGCCGAAGACGGTTTCATTGGACGGCGATGCGACGCACTGCGCGCCATAAGTCTCCATGACGGCGCGGCGATAGGGCTTCTGGTCGAACGAGACGCGGACCTGGAATACCTTGACCTCCAGGCTGTACAACGCGCCGGCGAACGCCAGCGACGTGCCCCACTGGCCGGCGCCGGTCTCGGTGGTCAGCCGCTTGATGCCGGCCTGCTGGTTGAAGAATGCCTGCGCGACCGCGGTGTTGGGCTTATGGCTGCCGGCGGGGCTGACGCCTTCGTACTTGTAGAAGATCCGGGCCGGCGTGCCCAGCGCTTTTTCGAGGTTGTGCGCGCGGATCAGCGGGGCGGGGCGCCACAGCTTGTAGACGTCGCGTACCGGCTCGGGGATCTCGATCTCGCGTTCGGTGCTGACTTCCTGCTGGATCAGCGACATCGGGAACAACGGCGCGAGGTCGTCCGGGCCGACCGGCTGGCGGGTGCCCGGATGCAGGACCGGGGGCAGCGCCTGCGGCAGGTCGGCCTGCAGGTTGTACCAGGCCTTGGGCAGGCGGTCTTCGGACAGCAGGTATTTGGTCGGCGCGGACATCGTGTCTCCTGGGGGATCGGCATTCGGGTCGAAATCGTGCGGGCACGATGATGCCAGACCGCGGTGGCGTGGGGTCGAGCGCCATGCCGGCGGCTCGTGCCGCGCGGGCTCCCGGCCCGCGCCGGCATGCGTCGACGGCGCCCGCGCGCATCGGCGTGGAGTCCGAGGGATCCCGTCGCAGTCAGCCGATCGTCATCAGGCTGGCGTTACCGCCGGCAGCGGCGGTGCTGATCGACGTCGACACTTGCCGGGCGGCCGAGGGCAACGGCGATTGCGTGACCCGGCAGCCCAGGCCGCGCAGATGGTCGATGTGGCGGTTGATGCCGTCGCGGGCTTCGGCCGTGATGACGGGGCCGATGTCGACGCCGAGCCGGTCGGTGCGGCCCAGCTATCTGCGCGAGTGTCGTGAGCGAAAAAAGGCTCGCATTCCCGGTATCGAGGGGACGCCGGCTTACTTGACCAACGGGCAGCCACCCTGTTCGATCGGCTGGAACGCCTGTTCGGCCGGGGTGGCGCCGACTTCCTTGTAGAAATCGTAGAGTCCTTTGGACTCGGACGGCTTCTTGACCTGCATCAGGTAGATCGGGTGGATCTTGCGCCCATCCTCGCGCACGCGTCCGGGGCCGAACAGCGGGTCGTCGGTGGGAATGGTCTTCATCGTTGCGATCACCTTGGTGCCGTCGTCGGTGCCGGCTTTCTCGATGGCCTTCGCGTAGTGCAGTACCGCCGAATACACGCCCGCCTGCTGCGCATCGGGATAGAGGCCCTTGTTGCGCGATGCCAGTTCCTTGGCGAAGGCGCGCGTGGCGTCGGTGCGGTCCCAGTAGAACGTGGTGCTCAGATACATGCCTTGGGTTTGCTCCAGGCCCAGCGCTCGGATGTCGGGCAGCGTCATCATGATGCCGGCGAGCTGCTGTCCGTGGCCGCTCAGCCCGAACTGGACGGCCTGTTTGATGGCATTGGCCGTGTCGGCGCCGGCGTTGGCCAGGCCGATGATCTTGGCCTTGGACGCCTGGGCCTGCAGCAGGAAGGACGCGAAGTCCTGGTTGTTCAACGGGTGGCGGACCTCGCCGACGATCTTGCCGCCGGCCGCTTCGACCACGCCCCGCAGGTTCTTGGACAGCACGTGCCCGAACGTGTAGTCGGTGGTGAGCAGGAACCAGGTATCGCCGCCGTTCTTGGTGATGAGCCTGCCGGTGTTGTTGGCGTAGGACCAGGTGTCCATCGACCACATGATGTGGTTGGGCGTGCATTTCTCGCCGGTAAGGTCGGACGAGGCGGCGGACGAGAAGATCGCCGCCTTGCCGCGTGTCCTGGCGAGATCGGCGACGGCCAGTGCGATCGCGGTCTGGGGGACGTCCAGGATCAGGTCCACCCCCTCGGTATCGAACCACCGGCGGGCGATCGTCGCGCCGACGTCGACCTTGTTCTGGTGGTCGGCGAAGACGATTTCCACCGGCTTGCCGGCGATCTTGCCGCCGAGCTTCTCGATGGCCATCCTGGCCGCCTCGACCGAGCCGTTGCCCGAGAAGTCGGCGTAGAGGCCGGACATGTCGGTCAGCACGCCGATGCGTATCGTGCCGTCGCTGATCTGGGCCGCCGCCGACAGCGGTAGCAGCGCCGCGGCCAGGGCCAGGGGAATCCAGGTGCGTGGTTTCATCGAAGTCTCCGTCGTGGTCTCAGGGCGTCGTGGGATAGCTGGCCGCCATGCCGGCGCGCGCGTCGATCTGGATGCCATAAGGGGGGAAGGGGTAGCGAAGGCCGTTGCGCGACAGCGCCTGCATGCCTTGCAGGGCCACGCCGATGTCAGCGACGGTCAGGGCCATCAGCATTTCATCGTCGAGCACACCGCCGTAGCGGCGTTCGGCGAAGCAGGGGATCGACAGGCTGGGCTCGCGCGTCTTCAGCGCGCGTCCCCAGGAATCGGCGCAGGAGGATTCGCCGACCACTCCCCATTGGAAGTTGCGGTAACCCCTCCACTGCAACCCGTTGATGAAATACATCATGGCGCCCGGGGTCGCATAGAAGAGCGCGATGTCGGGTTCGCCCAGCGGCTCGTCCGCCCGGCCCGACCAGTGGTGAAGCGGCGAGACCACCAGCGCTTCGTATCGTCCTTGGGGCATGCGGTGCATGGCGGCCTGGTGACGCGTCGCGTCTTCGACGGTGGCGAACCAGACGCCGGCCATCTGCTTGCCGGTATGCCATTGCGGGTCGTCCTGGCGCAGCCCGACCACGACGCGGCACTGGTCGCCCACCAGGTCGTCGGCGGTGATGCCGACGGTCCTGCCCAGCCGGGCGGCCTGTCCGACGATCTGGTCCAGCGTGTGCACCTTGTCGGGCCGGCGCAGCTTGGGGATGCTCCCCAAGGTGTCGGCCGACGCGAACAGTTTCATCCCGATAGGCGGGGTGCGCAGCTTGAGCGTGGATTCCAGGGCCGAGGCCAGGGAAGAAAGCGTATCCGGAAGCATGGTAGGGAGGGGGACTGGCGGTCGGAGATGGCGAGAGAAGCGTTCAGGGTCTGTTCACACGAGGATCGAGCCTTCACCGAGGCCCTGGTTCACGTCCTTAGCGCGAGAACGCGCGCCCGGTGCCCGTGTACTGCTCGCGCAGCACGCGCTTGAGCAGCTTGCCGGTGGCGTTGCGCGGAAGCTGGGCCACGATCTCGACCCGGCGTGGGCACTTGTAGTGCGCCAGGCGCTCGCGCATCCACGCGATCAGCGCCTGTGCCGGGAGTTCGATGCCGGGCTGGGTGACGACCAGCGCCAGGACGGTTTCGCCCCAGCGCTCGTCGGGCACGCCGATGACGGCCGCCTCCAGCACGTCCGGGTGCTGGAGCAACTGCCGCTCGACTTCGGCCGGATAGATGTTCTCGCCGCCGCTGATGACCATGTCCTTCTTGCGGTCGATCAGGGTCAGGAAACCCTCGTCGTCGCGCACGGCCATGTCGCCGGTGTGGAACCAGCCACCGGCCAGGGCTTGGGCCGAGGCGGGAGCCAGGCCCCAGTAGCCTTTGAAGACGTTCGGGCCGCGCACGAGCAACTCGCCGATCTCGCCGGCGGGCAACTCGTGATCCTCGGCATCCACCACGCGGCATTCCACGTGCCGCAAAGGCACGCCGATGGAGGCCGGCTTCTCGTGGAAGCGATCAGGGTCCGACACCGTGCAGACCGGTGACGTCTCGGTCAGGCCGTAGCCATCGCACAGGCGCCAGCCGCGCTGGCCGAAGAACGCGAGCAAAGGCAGCGGGCAGGGCGAGCCGCCGCTCATGCTCCAGCGGACGGCCGAGGCGTCGAAGGCCGCCATGTCGGGGCATTCGCGCAGCGCGCTCCACATCGTGGGGACGAGAAACTGCACTGTCACCCGCTCTTCGCGCATCAGCGCCAGCACTCGCCGAGGCTCGAACCGATCGACCGTGACCACCTTGCCGCCCAGGTACAGCAGGGGCAGCGAGAAGATGCCCATGGCGCCGATATGGAACAGCGGGGCGACGGCCAGCGTGGCATCCGTGCGCAGCAGGCCTTCGGGCGAGCCGCACATGTTCAGGGCGTTCCACAGCATGTTGCCGTGCGTGAGCATGGCGCCCTTGGGCTGCCCGGTGGTGCCGGACGTGTACATGACCATGCACACGTCGTCGAGCGCGACCTGGGCTCCACCGAAGGGGCTGGCCGTGCCGCCCTCGGCGAAGGCTTGCAGCGTGGCGTCGTCCAGCGGGACGATCTGGCCCCCTCTGTCGGGCGCGGCGTCCAAGGCGTCGCCTGCCAGCGCCATGAACTGCGGCGATGCGAACAGCATCGTCGCACCCGAGTCGGCCAGGATGTAGCCGATTTCCGGCGCCGACAGGCGGAAGTTGATGGGCACCAGGATGGCGCCGCAGCGGGCCGCCGCGAAAACGATCTGGAAGAAGGCCGCCGAGTTGGCGGCCAGCAGGGCGACCCGGTCGCCGGGACGGATGCCGCGGGCGCGCAGCGCGCCGGCCAGCGCGTCGATGGCCGCGTCGAGTTCCGCGTAGGTGTATCGTTGCCCGCTCCCACCGTCCACCAGCGCGGTGTCGCCACCCCGGCGCGCCGCCCGGGCGCGGATCCAGCTTGCGATGCCGTGGTCCACCTCGTCCCCTTATCGTCGTCAGTGCGGTCGTCAGTGTGGTCGTCGCTGTGCGAGACGGTCATTTTGATGAACTATTGGTCAGTATATTAATCTATCGATCTGGCGAGAGCTACCACATCGGACCAGTCTTTTTCAGCCAATGCCCGATATCAATCTGATCGTTGCTCGCAACGTCGAGCGCTTCCGCCTGCAGCGCAGGATGTCCGCCTCGCAGGTGGCCCGCGAGGCCGGCCTGTCCAAGGCCACGCTGCTGTCCATCGAGATGGGGCGGGCCAATCCCACGCTGGACACGTTGCAGCGCCTGAGCGAGGCGCTGAAGGTTTCCGTGCCGGACCTGATCGTCGAAAGCGCCGAGTCGGTGGTGGACGTGCGTCGGGCGGGGGAACGTGCTTCGCGCACGATGGGCGGCATGCAACTGCGGCCGCTCGCGACGTTTTATGGCTCGGAGTTGGTCTACGTGTTCACGGCGACGGTGAACACCGATGGTAGCGTCGCGCCCGCGCACGAGGTGGGCAGCGCGGAGAGCGTCTTCGTGCTTTCGGGCACCGTACTGGTCGGGCCTTGCGACGCGCTGGCCGAGTTGAATGCCGGCGACTGGATCCGTTTTCCGACCGACCGGCCGCACGCCTGCCGGGCGGTGAAGGGCCAGGCCGAGGTGCTGTTCATCGCCGTGCGCCGCAGCATCCCCGGCGTTTCCGAGAGCACCCGCACGGCTCCCGTGTGCAGCCGGGGCGCCCAGGCCTGAGGCCTGGAAAGACGGCATCGCATCCGGTCGCGGCATCGACCGGATGGTCATGACCGGCGACCGCGGCATGATCCGACCGCGGCATGATTTCCAAGGCCCGATCGCCTCGTCGCGCCGGATTGGCGGCGTGGGTTGGATCACCGCGCTCGAGAGCGCATCGATCCGCGCCTTAGCGGATCAATCCCAGTTGTCGTGCCGCGCTGACGGCCTGGGTTCTGCTGCCGACGGCCAGCTTGCTGTTGATGTTGCGCAGATGAGTCCGTGCCGTGCTGTCGGAGATGGACAGCTTCTCGCATATCGCGCTGTTCGAATAGCCGTCGGCCAGCAGCCTCAGGACGAACAGCTCCTTCTGCGTCAAGGGATCGAGCAGCAGAGTCGTCACCCGCGTCGCCTCGGGCTTTGAACCGACGAGCCCGGCGACGCTGCGCTCGGCCTCGGTCGGTTCGCATGCCTGCAGGCCGAACGCCTGCAACAACTCCCGCACGTATCGGGCCAACGGGTCGGCGGATGCGGCCGTGTCGTCCGATTTCAGCGACGCCGCCAGGCGGCTGATCAGCATTCCCATCGTCGGCCCCTCGTCGACCATGAGGCGGACGAGCCCCTGCGCGGCGCAGCGCCGCAACGTCTGCGCCAGCAGGCTCACCGCCGATTCGACGCCTTCATGGCGAACCAGGGCGATCGAGTGCACCAGACGCAGCGCGGTGGCCCGCCGGTGGCGCTGGGCGCTCACCGCCTCGGCGGCCTCCCGCGCGAGCCTCAGGGCCGCGTGCCGGGCATCCCCGGCCACGGCCTCCCAGCGCAAGCGGCTCAGCGTCAGGTCATCGACATCGTTGCCGAACAGACGCAGTTTCGATGCGCCATGCCAATCCGCGCTGCTCGCGCGGTCCAGCTCGGCGCGCGCGGCCGGCGCACGTCCCTGCAGCAGTTGGATGCGGGCACGCTCGAGGTGTGCGCTGGCGACCACGCGCGGAAGCTGGCGTCGATAGCCGAGATTCTCGAGTTCACAGATCAGGCGGAAGCATTCATCGACGTCTCCATCGCCGAAAGCGATGCGCGCGAGCATCCGATAGCCGTGAATCATGTGGTCCGCGAGGCCGATGTCCCTGGCCACCGGCAGATAGACGCGCAGCAGATCGACGGCGGTAACGATGTCGTTGCGTTCATACGCCATGGCGGCGTAGAGGACGCCCGGCCAGGCGTTGCCATAGGTCAGGCCGTCATTGTCGATGCAACTGATCTTCAGCGCGGTGTGAAAGCGTGCCTTCGCTTCGTGGATACGGCCTTCGACGAGTTCCAGCATGCCCGCCATGGTTTCGGCATGCATGCTGGTCAGCGCACTCTCGCGGCTCGATGGCGAGCGCCGGTTGCGGTCCACCAGTTGCATCGCTTCGAACGACAGGCCTTTGACCGTGAAGACGTTCGACATGACGTTGATCAGTGCGTTGTCGGCAAAAGCCATTTCGCTCGGAAGCCGAGCCAGGCTCTGCTGGCCGATCCGATAAGCGTCGTCATACCGGTCCATCATCGACAGAAGCGCTGGCACCAGCGCGGACACCAACGGCCACACTTCGGGGTCTTCCGAACCAGGAAGGTCGCTGTCCTGCAGCCGCTGCATCGCTTCTGCCGGACCCCGTGTGAAGCATACGGCCCAGATCTGCACGATCCTCATCCGCGGATGAGGATCCAGCGATCCGCCAGGCAAGGCTTCGAACCAGCGTGCCAACAGCCGCATGCGGCCCTGGGACAGCAGGGCCAGCATGTGCCTGGATATCAATGCCGACGCGCGATCGACGAGTCCCGCTTCGAGCAGATGGTCGATCGCGGGAACCGGCTTGCCGTTGGCCTCGAACCATCGCGCCGCGGCCTCGTGGAGCGCTGCGAGGTCGCCGCGCCTGTCATGGCGCAATTGCGACTGCAGGAAACTCGCGAAGAGACTGTGATAGCGATAGCTGCCTTCCTCACCGTCGATCGGCGTGACCATCACGTTGTGGGAGCTTAGCTCCCTTAGCATCCGCGAACCGTCGACGTTCGGTACCACGGCCTCGCACAAGGCTGGTGTCAAGACCCGCAGCACGCTGGTGCGCAGCAGAAAATCCTGCACCCCGACGCTCTGCTGCCTGAACACGTCATCGAGCAGGTAGTCGGCCACCGTCATGCTGGAGCCGGAGAAGCTGGCGATGAACGCGGACTTGGACTGCCGGCTCTCCAGCGCCATCGACGCGAGCCACAGGCCGGCGATCCAGCCTTCGGTCTTCACGTGCAATCGCCGCACGTCGCCGTCAGCCAGCTTGCCGTGGCCTCGCAGGCCGAGCAGTTCCTGGGTCTCCACCAACGAGAAACACAACGCCGCCGCATCGATTTCGACCAGTTGCCGGCGCGCCCGCATTCGCGCCAGTTGCAACCCGGGCAGCGTGCGAGAGCCGATGATGACCTTGCCGCAGGCCGGAAGCTGATCCACCAGGTACTGCAGTACGTCGAACACGGCCCTGCTATGGACGGCCTCAGCGTCGTCGAGGAACAGCGCGAACGGTTGGCTGCTACGCGCCAGCGGTCCGATCAACGTGGCATCGCCAACGGCTTTCTCGGTCAGGTGGTTGGCGAACTCGGGGATCTGGCGCAGCGCCTGCGTCAGGCAACGCATGAAGCGCGCCACGTCATTGTCGCCGGCGTCCAGCGTCAACCAGGCCGTGGCGGTACCGTCCTTTTCGAGGCTGCGCCGGAACTGCACCATCGCGGTGGTCTTGCCGTAGCCTGCCGGCGCGCGGAGCAGGATCAACCGAGCTTCATCTCGCGCGAGCCCGACGATGCGCGGCCGTTGTACCTGATTGGTTTCGGCTGCGGCCGGCCGCAGCTTGGCATCGATGATCCTCGCGGCTGTCATCCCTGTCACTTGGCACGTGCCGGGTACGCGTCGCCCGCTCGCTTGGCGGCGGGCGCGGACATCTCGCCCCGACAGACTCCTTTCCGCTGGAGGCAAGCGAATCGTCGGTTCCGACGATCGAGCGAGCCTACGTGCCGAATAGTCTATAGCGAAATACCGGAGACAGCGGATGACGATTTCTTCAGGAACGGCGGATACCGGTTCGGCGAGCGTCCCTGCCGGATCGGCCGGATCGGCCGAAGCAGCCTTGCCGAACTCGCTGGAGCACTGGGCGGCGGTTCGACCCGCGGAGGTGGCCATCGTCGACGGCCCGCATTCGGTGACCTGGGGCGCATGGAACGATGTGTCCGACCGCTTGGCCGATGCACTGAAGCGGCGAGGGGTCGGATCCGGCGACATCATCGCGGTTCGTACGCAGATTCGCCATGAATGGTTATTCGTCAGCGAAGCGGCCGCCAAGCTGGGCTGCGCGCTGCTTCCGTTCAACTGGCGGCTGACGCCGGCCGAGTCGCGCCACATCCTGCTCGACAGCGCAGCGTCGGTGCTGATCTTCGACGACGAGGACCCGGCCGCGTTCGCACCAGCCTACGAAGGGCTCGGTCTGAAGGCGGTGATCAGCGTCGACAACGCGGACGCGGGCCTGCCGACGCTGGCGGCGCTGATCGACGAAGGCGCGCCGACGCCGCGGATGTCCGCCGGCCGGCCCAACCTGATCATCTATACGTCCGGCACGACCGGCAAGCCGAAGGGCGTCGCGATGGGGGACGTGCCCCAAACGCAGGAGTGGGCCGAATACAGGCAGAGCGTCAGGGAGGCGGATCCGCAGCAGGCCGGCGCGCGCTCCCTCCTCGCCTTGCCGATGCACCACGGCGCCGGGCCGAGCGTATGCACGGCGGCCCTGACCGCCGGCAACACGGTGGTCTTGATGCGCCGCTTCTCGCCCGAGGCCGCGCTGGCCCTTATCGAAAGCCAGCGCATCAACCATTGGGTGACCGTGCCGACGATGCTCAACCGTATCGCGGCACTGCCGAAAGAAGTGCTGGATCGCTATGACGTGAGTTCGTTGCGTTCCTTGCGTACGGGCGCCGCCCCGGTCCCCGACAGCCTCAAGGACTGGGTGCGAAGCTATTTCGGCGAGGTGCTGCACGAAGCTTATGGCGCGACCGAAGTCGGGATGATCGCGCACCTCAGCCCCCAGGACATGCGCAGGAAGCCGGGGTCTTCCGGCAAGCCGTACCGGCATGTGCGGATCCGCATCAAGGATGAGGCCGGCAAGGTGATGCCGGTCGGCGAGGCGGGCGCGATCTGGGTCAAGTCGCCGACCGTCATCCAGCGCTACCTGAATGCCCCGCTGCTCGGCCGGGACACGATCGACGAGGACGGTTACTTCCAGGTAGGCGATGTCGGGCGGCTGGATGCGGACGGCTACGTCTACCTGACGGACCGCATCAAGGACATGATCATCTCGGGCGGCGTGAACATCTATCCAGCGGAGATCGAGGCCGCGCTGATCCGGCATCCGGCGGTTCTGGACGTTGCGGTCATCGGCGTCCCGGACGCGGAGTTCGGTGAAGCCGTCAAAGCCTTCGTCGAACTCAAGAGCGGCGACACCCTGACGAGCGATGCGCTGCTGGCTTTCGTCGAGCCGCTGCTCGCTTCCTACAAGCGCCCGCGCTCGGTGGAGTTCGTCTCCGAACTGCCGCGCAACACCATGGGCAAGGTCCTCAAGCGCGAACTGCGCAACCCCTACTGGAAGAACCAGGAGAGAAACGTATGAGTATCGAACCCGACATTTTCGACCTGAAAGGCCGCGTGGCCCTGGTCACGGGCGCCGGCCAGGGAGTCGGGTCGGGCATTGCCCGGATGCTGGCGGCATACGGCGCCGACGTCGTCGTCAACGACTATGTCGAGGAGCGCGCGCTGGGCACGGCCGACGAGATCGTGCGCAACGGCGGCAGGGCGGTCGGCATCCAGGCCGACGTGACCGACTACGCCAGCGTCGCCGGCATGTTCCGCAAGGCCGGCGAGCACTTCGGCAAGGTCGACATCCTGGTCAACAACGCCGGCAACGCCGGCGCCACGCAAGGCAACAGCTCCGGCGGCGGGCGCAAGCCCTTCTGGGAGACCGAGCCAGCCGATTGGGATCGTTATCTGGCGGTCAATCTGAACGGGGCGATGAACTGCTGCAGGCATGCGCTGCCGGGCATGGTCGAACGCAAGCACGGCCGCCTCATCACCATCATCTCCGACGCGGGGCGCGTAGGCGAAGGCAATGGCCTCGAAGCCTATTCGGCGGCCAAGGCGGGCTCTGCCGGGCTCACGCGAGGTATCGCGCGCAGCGTTGGCCGCTACGGCATCACCGCCAACAACGTCGCCATCGCCGCGACGAACACGCCGGCCATCGCCGCGGCGCTCGCCAACCCCGAATTCATGAAGAAGGCGCTGGCGCAATACGTGGTGCGCCGCGTCGGTGAGCCATCGGACGTCGCTGCGATGGTGCTGTTCCTGGCCTCGGGCGCGAGCAGCTGGATCACCGGCCAGACCTATCCGGTGAATGGCGGGTTCAGTTTTTCGGCATAGAAAGGCTTCACGCGCGCGAGAGCACCATGACTTTGCCAGCACATATTTCACGTCGCTTGCGGTTACCCCTTATCGCGGCTCCGATGCTGCGTGTCTCCGGGCCCGATCTCGTGATCGCTGCCTGCGCCAGCGGCGTGATCGGTGCGTTCCCGACCCTGAACGCCCGCGATCCCGACGAACTGGAGCAATGGCTCGCGCGGATCGTGGCCGAGCTCAGGAACGGCCCCCGGCCGGCGGCGCCGTGGTGCCCCAACCTGATCATCCACCGCGATCCCGGAGCCTTGCGCGCCGACGTCGAGTGCGTGATCCGGCACGGCGTCGAGATGGTGATCACCAGTGTCGGATCGCCCGCACCGGTGATCAGACCGCTGCACGATGCGGGATGCCTGGTGTTCGCCGACGTGGCAACGATCAAGCATGCCCGCAAGGCCATCGAAGCCGGTGTCGACGGTTTGATCCTGCTGACCGCCGGGGCGGGCGGGCAGACCGGCTGGCTCAACGGCTTCGCGTTCGTGCGGGCGGTGCGTGCCTTCTTCGACGGGCCGGTGGTGTTGGCCGGTGGCGTGAGCGATGGCGTGTCTCTGCTGGCGGCGCGGACCCTGGGCTGCGACCTGGCCTACATGGGCACCGGCTTCATCGCCGCCCGGGAGAGCATGGCGTCCGACGCCTATAAGCGGATGCTGGTCGACGCCAGCGCCGACGACATCGTGCTGACCCGGGCGCTCAACGGCATTCCGGCCAGCATGCTGGCGCCGTCGCTGCGTGCCGCGGGACTGGACCCGGCCACGCTGGACGAAGCGATGACGGCCGAGAAGGCGCGCGAGCTGTTCAACCAGGTCAAAGGGGGCAACAAGCCCCAGCGCTGGAAGGACGTCTGGAGTGCCGGTCATTCGGTGAGCGGAGTGTCCGAGATCCGTCCCGCCGCAACCCTGGTCGACCGCATCGAGCGGGAATACCTGAGCGCGCGGCAGCAGTTCGCCGCCGGCGGCGCTGTCGCCTGATTCTTTTGTTGGAGACGCATCGATGATCCCACTGCGCCGTCCCGGCCTCTACACCGAACAGGGCACCGACGCCTTGCCGGATTCCCCGGCTCTACGCGCCGTCAAGTCGCGCGGCGGGCATATCAGCTTTCCGCCGCAGCGCGATGGCTGCGAGGTCTCGGGCGACCACGGCGATGATCTGCAGGATGTCCTGTTGACCGGCCGCGGCCGTCTGCACGCCATCGCGACGGTCCACATCCACCCCAGGCCGCAGCCCGCCACGCCCTTCACCGTGGTGGAGGTGGCGCTGGACGACGGACCGCTGGTCCGTGGCCTGCTGAGCGCGTCGCAGGCGCTGCCGCTCGCGCCGGGTGCCGTGCTGGTGACCCGGCTCGAAGAAGTGCCCGACGAGTCGGGCGGCTCGGTGCGCGACCTGCGCTTCGTCTGTGCGACCGCATCCACTCCGAAGGGTTGAACGACATGGCAAAGACATTGGCGGACCTGCGCCCGGTCTACGTGGTCGGCGTGGGCTGGCACCCGTACCAGGCGCTTTCGAGCGCGTCCTATGTGCGACTCGGCCTTGCCGCCGCGCGGCAGGCCCTGGCCGACGCCGGCGTGGCATGGCGCGATGTGGAGACGAGCTACGTCGGCACGGCCAAGATCGGCATGGCCTGCGGCCGACCCATGCTCAGCCACCTGGGCGAGAACCAGAGTTCGATCGTGCACATCGAAAACGCTTCGGCGTCCGGTTCGGCCGCCTTTCGGCACGCGTGCATCGAGGTGGCCTCCGGCATGAGCGACGTCGGCATGGTGGTCGGGGTGGATAAACCCTTTCGGGTCGACATGGCCTCGACGCAGACCGGCGTCGAGGAACTCGCGGCCGACGAGATCCTGCCTTTCACCCACTTCGCGCTGCTGACCAATGCGTACATGACGCAGTTCGGTGCCAGCATCGAGGACATCGCGCGCGTGGCGGTGAAGAACCATGGCAACGGTGCGAAGAACCCGAATGCGCAGCGCCAGAAGGCGCGCACGCTGCAGGACGTGCTCGGCGGGCGCCCGGTTTCCGGCCAGTTGACCGCGCTGCAATGCTGCCCGGTCGGCGAGGGAGCCGCCGCGGTGGTGATCGCCTCGGAAGACGGCATTCGCCGACTCGGTCTGGACGGATCGCGCGCCGTGCGCGTCGCGGCCTCGGCGGCGATCAGCGAAATCGCCTATCCGCCAGGCGTGGGCTTCGACGCCGAACTGACGCGCCGCGTCAGCGAGATGGCGCTGACACAGGCCGGAATCCGGCCCGGCGAGCTCGACGTGGTCGAACTGCACGATGCGTTCACCGTGGAGGAGTTGCACTACGTCGAGGCCATGGGCATCTGCGGTCCGGGCCAGGCGGTGCGGTTGCTCGAGGAGGGGGCCTTGGACATCGGCGGCCAGGTCGCGGTCAATCCCTCCGGCGGCCTGATTGCGATGGGCCATCCGATCGGTCCGACGGGAGTCGGGCAGATCGGCGAAATCACGATGCAACTGCGCGGCGAGGCGGGTGCGCGCCAGCAGCCCGGCGCGAAGCGGGGGCTGGCCCACATGGTCGGGCTCGGCGCGGTGGCTTATGCCCACGTGCTGCGTCGCGACTGATATCCGCGCATTTCGAAACCACTCAATGTTCCAGGAGACGACCGGATGAAGCCATCGAGACACCGCCGCATCACGCTGGCGGCCATCGCGACGCTGGCCTTAGCGGGAGCGCAGACCTCGGTATGGGCGCAAACGGACTACCCGACGCGAGCCGTGAGCTTGGTCGTTTCCTTTCCGCCCGGCAGCGGCGCGGACACGACCGCGCGTGTCTATGCCAAGCGCTTGCAGGAACTCAGCAAGCAAAGCTTCGTCGTGGACAATCGCCCGGGCGGCAACAGCTTCATCGCGGCGTTGGCCGTGGCGCGTGCGAAGCCGGACGGCTATACGCTGTTCTTCTCCTCCAACGCCATCGCGCTGCACCCGGCGATCTTCAAGAAGCTTCCCTACGATCCTGTCGGGGATTTCGCGCCGGTGGCCCGCGCCGCGCGCGGTACCAACGTACTGGTGACGGGCGCCCAATCCCCGTACAAGACCCTGGCCGATCTGGTCGCCGACGCCAAGGCGCGTCCGGAGGCGATCACCTACGGGGCGGGCGGGCCGGGCTATCGCCTCTTCATCGAGTTGCTCGCCGGCAGCCTGGGCGTGAAGTTCCGTGACGTCGCCTACAAGGGGGCGGCGCCGGCGGTGATGGATGCGGCCGCCGGAGGGGTGGATTTCTCGATCGGCGACGTGACCGCCGTGACGCCTTTGATCAACGGCGGAAAACTGCGCGCGCTGGCCGTGTCGGCGGACAAGCGGCATCCGCTGCTGCCCGATGTCCCGACGGGGAAAGAAGTAGGGGCGCCGGATTTCGAGATCTATAGCTGGACCGCGCTCTATGCGCCCGCCGCGACGCCGAAACCCATCATCGACAGACTGGCCGATCTGATGCGCCAGGCCAACAGCGATCCCGAGGTCGTGGCGGCGATCGACAAGCTGGGTATCGAAGTCTTCCCCGGCGGTCCGGACGAGCTGCGGCGCTACCAGGCGGCGGAGACCGAACGCTGGCGGCGCACGGTCGAACACGCCGGTATCCCGCTCATTGAATGAGGTCATTGATGGCTAGCATCGAAACCGATATCCGTGGAAACATCCTCGTCATCACGCTCAATCGGCCCGAGGCGCGCAATGCGTTCGACAGGGCCATGGCGCAGGAGATGGAGGCGATCATCGATCGCTACGAAGCGGACCCCGAGCTGCGGGCGGCGATCATCCGAGCAGAAGGGCCGACGTTCTCGGCCGGCATGGACCTCAAGGCAGCGGCCCGGGGCGAGCGCGCGAACACGCCGGGGCGCGGCGGCTTCGGCATCTTTCGAAAACCGCCGGACAAGCCGCTGATCGCCGCCGTGGAAGGCCAGGCCCTGGCGGGCGGCATGGAGTTGACGTTGTGCTGCGATCTGGTCGTGGCGTCTTCGTCGTCGGTCTTCGGGCTGGCCGAAGTCAAGCGCAGCCTGGTGGCCATCGGCGGCGGATGCTTTCGTCTGCCCCGTCGCCTGCCCTACCAGTTGGCGATGGAGATGATCCTGACCGGCGAGCCCAAGCCGGCCGACGTCATGCAGCGGTTCGGTTTCGTCAATAGCGTCGTCGCGCCGGGCAAGGTGATGGACGAGGCCCTTCGCCTGGCCGAGCTTATTGCGGCCAACGGTCCGCTGGCCGTGCGCGCGGCGAAGGTGATCGCGCGGTCGTCGATCGCCGAAGGCTGGACCGATGAGCAGGCGTGGGATCGGCAGATGAAAGTGGTGGAGCCCGTGATGAACTCGGAAGATCTCAAGGAAGGGCTACGCGCGTTTGCCGAGAAGCGTCCTGCCGTCTGGCAAGGCCGCTGACGCGCTTTCCCGGTGCGTGCGGAGCGACACGGATACACCGGTCGCCTTCGCACCGGTGTGCCCGTCGGAGATGCCGGGGACAGGCGCTCGCCTAAGGACGGTAGCCGAACCGCGTCGGTCCCGGCTGGCGCAGCGGTGCCGCGAGGTTCGCGAACTCGACCAGCGTTGCGCGCGTCTCGGCCGGGTCGATGATGTCCTCGATGACGAAGGCTTCGGCGCTGCGGTACGGCGAGGTCAGGCTGCGTACGCGCCGCTCGATGTGCTGGCGCGTGGCCTCCGGGTCGTCGGACGCCTCGATCTCGGCCTTGTAGGCGACTTCGAGTCCGCCTTCGATCGGCAGCGAGCCCCATTGCGCGGACGGCCACGCGTAGCGGAAGTTGAAGCGATCCGGGCTCTGATGGGCGCCGCCGGCGACGCCGAACGCCTTGCGGATGATGATCGTGCACCAGGGGACGGTAGTCTGCGCCAGCGCCGTCAGCGCGCGCACGCCGGTCCGCATCACGCCCTCCTTCTCGGCGTCCAGGCCGATCCGGAAACCGGGTACGTCGACCAGGTTGACCACCGGCAGATGGAACTGCTCGGCTAGGTCGACCAGGCGCATGAATTTCTCGGTCGTCTGGCGGTCCCACGCGCCGCCATAGTGATAAGGGTCGCTGGCGACCAGCGCCACCGGCCAGCCGTCGATGCGTGCGAGGCCCGCCGCGATCGCCTTGCCCCAGTGCCGGCCGATCTCCATGAACGAGCCGCTGTCGACCAGCGTCTCGACGATATTGCGAATCTTGTAGACCGTGCGCGGGTTCTCGGGGATCGCCTTGCGCAGCGCCTGCTGGTCGCCGGCGGCTTCGCGGCCGCCCTCGGCGCGCGGTGCAAGTTCGTAGACCGACGTGGGCAGGTACGACAGGAAACGCCGGGCCCGCGCGAAGGCCTCGGCCTCGGTCGCCGCCTCGTCGTCGACGACGCCGTTGCGCGTATGGATCTGGCTGCCGCCGAGTTCGTTCTTGCCGATGTCCTGGCCGGTGCGAGCCACCACCGGCGGTCCGGCGACGAAGAGCTGCGCGGTCTCGCGCACCATCACCGAGTAGTGGCTGCCCGACACGCGCGCCGCGCCCAGGCCGGCGACCGAGCCCAGGCCCAGGCCGACGACGGGCACGGTCGCCAGGTTGCGCGCGACGTAGGGCCAGACCTTGACCTTGGGCAGCAGCGTGTGCCCCTTGATCTCGATGTTCTTGACCGAGCCGCCGCCGCCGGTGCCGTCGACCAGCCGCACCAATGGAACGCGCAGGTCGTGCGCCATCTGCTCGGCCACGATCATCTTGTCGCCGACGGCGCCGTCGTTGGCGCCGCCGCGAACCGTGAAATCGTCGCCGACCACGACGGCGGGCCGCCCGTCGATGCGCGCGCGGCCCATCAGCAGGTTGGACGGCGTGAAGTCTCGCAGCTCGCCGTTCTCGTCGTAGTCGCCGCTGCCGGCGAGCCCGCCGACTTCGCGGAACGATCCTTCGTCGACCAGCGCGGCGATCCGCTCGCGAACCGGCAGCTTGCCGTTGTCCCGATGGCGCTTGAGCTTTTCCTCGCCGCCCATGCGTTGCCCGAGTTCGGTCCTGCGGGCCAGTTCGTCGCGTTCCTTCTGCCAGCTCACGTGCGCTACTCCGATGATGTGCTTGGGTTTGTGCTTATGCCTGTATGCGTGCGTTCGTGCCCGTGCCGCCTTCAATCCAGCCGGATGTTCGCCTTGCGGATGATCTCGGCGTACTGCGCCGTCTCGGTCTCGATCCGCGCGGTGAACGGCTTCGGGCCGAGCATTCGCAGGTTGCCTTGCTGGATCATCTCCTTCCTGTCTTCGATTCGTCGGTCGCGTCAGCCGCGCACGTTGGCGGGGTCCATGCTCCAGTAGATGCCCTTGCTCTGCTGGTACAGGCGCACGCCGGTCACGCCTTTCTCCCGGCCGATGCCGCTATCCTTGAAGCCGCCGAACGGCGTGGCGATCGACAACTGCTTGTACGTGTTGATCCACACGAGTCCGGCCTCCAACGCCCGCGCAACGCGCCAGGCGCGCTGGTAGTTGGCGGTCCAGATGCCCGAGGCCAGCCCGTACGCGGTGTCGTTCGCCTGGGCGATCAGATCGTCCTCGTCGTCGAAGGGCAGCACGCACAGCACCGGGCCGAAGATCTCCTCGCGCACCGCTGTCGCGCGGTTGTCGAGGCCGGCGATGACGGTCGGGCGGTAGAAGGCGCCGGCGGCCAGCCGGCCCTCTTGCGGGCGGGCGCCGCCGGCCAGGATCTCGCCGCCTTCGTCGCGGGCGCTCTGCACCAGCGATTCGATCCGTTGGCGATGCCGGAATCCGGCCACCGGCCCCATCTGCGCGTCCGGCGCGTCGGGCAGGTCGACGCGCAGCCGGTCGGCGCGGTCGACCAGCGCACGCACGACCGGCTCGAGCACCTTGCGCTGGACGAACAGCCGCGAGCCGGCCACGCAGGACTGGCCGCTGCCTTCGAAGATGCCGTCGACCACGCCGTCGACGGCCGCGTCGAGCCGGGCGTCATCGAAGATCACGTGCGGCGATTTGCCGCCCAGTTCCAGCGCCACCGGTATCAGGCGCCGGGCCGCCGCCTCGGCGATGCGCCGCCCGGTCGCCGTGCCGCCGGTGAACGAGACCATGCGCACGCCGGGATGGTTGACGAGGGCATCGCCGGTGATCGCGCCGGTGCCGGGCAGCACGCTGAGGATGCCCGGCGGCAGGCCGGCCTCCATCGCGATCCGGGCGACCGCGAGGCCGACGCGGGGCGTGATTTCGGACGGCTTGAGCACGACGGCGTTGCCGGCGGCCAGCGCCGGAGCGATCTTCTGCGCCTCCATCGTCAGCGGCGAGTTCCACGGCGTGATGGCCGCGACGACGCCATAGGGCTCGTAGGCAGTCATCGACAGATAGTTGCCGCGCGACGGCGTGATCTCGGCGCCCAGCGTCTCGCAGACGGCCGCGTAGTAGCGGTAGGTGGCGGCCGCGCCGACGACCTGGGCGCGACATTCGTTGAGCACCTTGCCGTTCTCGAGCATCTGCAGGTGCGCCAGCGTTTCGGATTGCGCGCGGATGCCGTCGGCGATCCGGCCGAGGATCTGCGCGCGTACGTGCGGCAGCATGTCGCGCCACGAGCGCGCCGACGCCGCCGCGCGCGCCGCCGTCACGGCGGCATCGACGTGCGCGGCATCGGCGGTGCTGACGCGGCCGCTCGGGCTGCCGTCAGCCGGATTGATCGCATCGAGCGCCTGCTCGTCGCGGCTGATCCACTCGCCGCCGACGAGCATCGCCTCGGGTTCGAACGTTCGGGTCTCGGACTTCATGGGGTCTCCTTCGTGCGGCTCATCGATGGGCGAGGGCGGGCGCGTGCATCGTGCGCTCACTCCGTTCCCGCGACGACGGGGTTGGGTTCGCGCTTCTCGGCGCCGTAGCGCAGCAGCGCGGCCGTGCGGTAGACGCCGTGCGCGAACTTGCCGTAAGGCATCGTCGCGAACAGCGCGATCACGGCGCCGAGGTGCAGGCACAGCAGCAGCGCGAGCGCGGGCGTGGCGCGCGCCAGCCACAGCAGCATGCCGCTGACCGCGACCAGGAACAGCAGCGCGATGAAGCCGAGGTCCATCGGCTTCTGCGCGGCGTCGCCGTGCAGCGGATGGCGCGTGCGGTGCTGGTGCCATTGGCGCGCGGTGCCGATCATCAGGCTCGCGCCGCCCAGCGCGCCCAGCAGCTTGGGCAGGCTCGGCAGGTCGTACGGCGCGACCCAGCCGAACGCATAGTGATAGACGGTGCCGAGCGCCGTGGCGGCGAAGCACAGCGCGAAGCCGTAGAACGTCCAGTGATGCGCGCGCCGCCGCGCCAGCGAGTAAGCGTCGTCCTCGTTGTGGCAGCCGTCGCCATGACCGCCGCCCAGGTAGGTGAGGCGCAGCACGTCGTGCGTCGCCTCCGCGGCCGCCGGCCCGCTGACCGGCACGCCTGCCGTCGCGGGCCGGATATCCTTCAGAAAGCGGCGTACGCCCATCGAGAGCGCCAGCACCGCGAACCCGAAGACCGGCGCGAACAGACCGACCAGCACCTCGTGCGGGAACAAGTTGTAGAAGTCGTTGTCCAGCGGCCGGCTGACGAGCTGGGCGACCCCGCCCTGGATCGCGACGGCCATCGCCAGGAACAGGAACAGACCGGCGGCGAGCGCCAGCGACAGCGTGAGTCCGTTGCGCCGATAGAGCCGGCCCAGCGCGGGCGGCCACGCGTACTCCGCGTAGGTCTGGCCACGCACCGCGGCCATGGCCTTCGGCACGTTGATCGCGAACTCGTGCGGCGGTGCGTACTGGCAGGCATGCAGGCAGGCGCCGCAGTTGTGGCACAGGTTGGCCAGGTAGTGGACGTCGGCCTTGCCGAACTCCAGGCGGCGCGTCATCGCCGGGAACACCGCGCAGAAGCCCTCGCAATAGCGGCAGGCGTTGCAGATCTGCATCTGCCGGCCCACTTCGCTTTCGGCGGCCGTTTGCGCGGCGGTGGCGGTCACCGGCACGATAGGGATGATGGTCCGGGATGCCATCGGTTCACGCCTCGTCGGTCACGGCGCCGGCCGCGACCGCATGGCCGCGGGCGGCGAGCGCCGCGTTGCGTCCGGCGATGCGCCCGAACGCCGTGCCGATCGACATGCCGACGCCCGCCGTATAGCCTTTGCCCAGCACGTTGCCGGCCATCATTTCGCCGGCGACGAACAGGTTGTCGCTGGGCTGGCTGCCGAAGCGCGCGGCGGCCGTGTCGTCGACCTCGAGGCCCAGGTAGGTGAAGGTCACGCCGGGGCGCACCGGGTAAGCGTGGAAAGGCGCGGTATCGATTGGGCGCGCCCAGTGGGTCTTGGCCGGCGTCAGGCCTTCGGTATGACAATCGTCGAGCGCGGTGTGGTCGAAGCGGCCGACCCGGCAGCTCGCGTTGTAGTCGTCGATGGTCCGCATGAGCGTGGCTTCGTCCAGGTCGAGCGCCCGCGCCAGCCGCGGCAGCGAGTCGGCCTCGATGCCGGGAAAGACCGGCGGCATGAAACGGCCGAGGGCCTTGACGTCGATGATCGAGTACGCGATCTGTCCCGGCTGCAGCGCGACCAGCCGGCCCCAGATCGCATAGCGCTTGGGCCAGAAATCCTCGCCTTCGTCGTAGAAGCGGCATGCGTCGCGGTTGACGACGATACCCAGCGACACGCAGTCGATGCGTGTGCAGATACCGCCTTCGTAGAGAGGGGAGCGAGCGTCGATCGCGACCATGTGCGCCTGCGTCGGGTCGCCGATGCGGTCGGCGCCGTGCTCGTCCAGCAGATGCCTGAGCAGCAGCCCCTGGTTGTACGAGGTGCCGCGGATCAGGAAGTTCTCGGCCGGCCATTCGCCGCGCTCGTTGCGGCCCCAGGCCTCGCGCAGCCAGTCGCGATTCGATTCGAAGCCGCCGGCGGCCAGCACGCACGCGCGGGCCGTGATGCGCCGGCCATTGCTCCATGCGGCGATGAAGCGGCCGTCGTCGATTTCCAGCCGGTCGACCGGCGCGTCGTAGCGCACCTGCACGCCGAGCCGCTCGGCGCTGCGGTAATACGCGTTGACCAGCGCCTTGCCGCCGCCCATGAAGAACGCGTTGGTGCGCGCCACGTGCAGCGCGCCCGACAGCGGCGGTTGGAAATGCACGCCATGGCGGCGCATCCACGGGCGGCAGGTCGACGACGCGCGGATCACCAGCCTGGCCAGATGCTCGTTGGTCATGCCGCCGGTCACCTTCAGCAGGTCCTGCCAGTACTCTTCTTCCGGATACGCGTCGACGAGCACGTCCTGCGGCGCGTCGTGCATGCAGCGAAGGTTGCGCGTGTGCGTGGAGTTGCCGCCGCGCCATTCGCGCGGCGCCGATTCGAGCAGCAGCACGCGCGCGCCGGCCTCGCCGGCCATCAGCGCGGCACAGAGCGCGGCGTTCCCGCCACCGATGACGAGGACATCGCTGTCCACGGCGCCTCCACGTGAGCCTTTATCCGGGCGACTGTACGGAACCTCGCGCGTGCCGGGCAGATCCCGGTGCGCATAGGGGTATCAGTTTTCGTAATGGATCGGCGTGACGCCGTGCCAGGCGCCGTCGTTGACGAGCCGGCGCACGCAATCGAGCAGGACGACCCGCGCGGCCAGCCCCGCCGGCGACAGTTCGTCCTCGGACAGGCTGCACAGCAGGTTGGTGCGCCGCACGTCGCCGTCGGTGATGCGCGACCATTCGAAGCGCTGCTGGGCATCGGTGAAACGCCCCATCGCGGCCCAGGGCTGGACCGTCGAACCCAGTCCGGCGTCGACGGCCGCCATGACGACCGACAGCGAATCGACCTCGAGCACCAGATGCGGCGCCAGCCGCGCCCGGGCGAACACCGCGTCGAGCGTGCGGCGCAGCCCGTGCGGGCTCGTCGGCAGGATCAGCGGCTCGCCCGCCAGATCCGCCAGCGCCATCGCGGCCGGCAGCGGCGGGACGCGCGCGCCCCGGGACCGGATCAGGAACAGTTCCTCCTCGATCAGCGGGTGGACCTGCCAGCGCCGGCTGCCGGGCCGGGCCTGCGCGCCGTGCAGGCGCGCGTCGAACAGCACCACCATGTCGAGCGCGCGCGACTCGAGCATCTGGCTCAGATGCCCGGACATGCCTTCGACCATGTGCAGCCGCACGTCCGGATAGCGTTCGCGCATCGCCCGCATCAGCGGCAGCGCCAGCATCGACGAGGTGGTCGGCGCCAGCCCGACGCTGACCGAACCGGACAGCCGCGCCTGCTGCGCGCCGCGCACCGCCTGCTCGGCGTGGCGCAGCGCGAGCCGCGCTTCGCGAAAGAACGCGACGCCGGCTTCGGTCGGCACGACACCGCGTGGCGTGCGTCGCAGCAGCCGCGTCGATAGCTCGTTCTCGAGGCGACCGATCTGCTGGCTCAGCGCCGACTGCACGACGTCCAGGTCCTGCGCGGCGCGGCTCATCGAACCGGCTTCGACGACGCGGACGAAGTAGCGAAGCTGCCTCAGTTCCATCGGGTAGGCTCGGCCTTCGGGTAATCGGGTCCTAAGTTCACACGAAATTCAGCGCGCCGAGCGCGATCAGCGCGACGACGAAGACCTTGATCCAGAACTGGGTGCGGCGCTGCTCATCGATCAACTGCTGCAGCAATTGCGATTCGGGCGTCGTGGCCGGCGGATGCGCGAGCCGGGCCAGCGCGGCGTGCGCCAGACGCGGGATCTCGGGCGCGAGCTTGGCCCACTGCGGGGCTTCGCGTTCGAGGCGTTCGCGCAGGCCCGCCAAACCGATCTGGCGCTTCATCCAGCGTTCGAGGAACGGTTTGGCCGTGACCCATAAGTCGAGGTCCGGGTCGAGCTGGCGCCCCAGGCCCTCGATGTTGAGCAAGGTCTTTTGCAGCAGCACCAGTTGCGGCTGGATCTCGACGTTGAAGCGGCGCGAGGTCTGGAACAGCCGCAGCAGCACCTGCCCGAGCGAGATCTCGCGCAGCGGCCGGTCGAAGAACGGTTCGCAGCAGGCGCGCACCGCGCCTTCGAGTTCCTCGACGCGCGTGCCGGGCGGCGCCCAGCCCGATTCGATGTGCAGCCACGCGACGCGATGGTAGTCGCGCCGGAAGAACGCCAGGAAGTTCTGCGCCAGATAGTCCTTGTCGAACTCGGACAGCGTACCGATGATGCCGAAGTCCAGCGCGATGTACTGGTTGAACGATTCGCCGCTCTCGCCGACCAGGATGTTGCCCGGATGCATGTCGGCGTGGAAGAAGCCGTGCTGGAACACCTGCGTGAAGAAGATCTCGACGCCGTCGCGCGACAGCTTCTTCAGGTCGATGCCGGCGGCCCGCATCCGTTCGATCTGGCCGATCGGGATGCCGTGCATGCGCTCCATCGTCAGTACGTTGGTCGCGCAGTAGTCCCAATACATCTCGGGTACGCGCAGCAGCGTCGAATCGGCGAAGTTGCGGCGCAGTTGCGCGGCATTGGCGGCTTCGCGCACCAGGTCCAGTTCGTCGTGCAGGTACTTGTCGAACTCGGCGATGACCTCGAGCGGACGCAGGCGCCGGGCATCGGGCGAAACGCGCACGAGGAAGGCGCCGGCCGTGCGCAGCAGTTCGAGATCGTGGTCGATCGTCGCGTCGATGTCCGGCCGCAGCACCTTGACGGCGACCTCGCGGCCGCTGCGCAGCCGGGCCAGGTGCACCTGCGCGATCGATGCCGACGCGATCGGGACGATGTCGAACTCGTCGAACACCGTTTCGATCCGCTTGCCCAGGCCGCGTTCGATCTCGGCGACCGCGCGCTGGCCGTCGAACGGCGGCACCTTGTCCTGCAGCAGCGACAGCTCGTCGACGATGTCCGGCGGCAGCAGGTCGCGGCGCGTCGACAGCACCTGGCCGAACTTGACGAAGATCGGCCCCAGGCTTTCGAGCGCCTCGCGCAGTCTCTGTCCGCGCGGGGCCTTCAGCTTGCGGCCCAGGCGCAGCCAGCGTGTCAGCCGTAGCAGTCCCTGCGAGCCGGTGGTGGCCGCCGCGCCGCTGGCGGCGATCTCGTCCAGGCCGTAGCGCCACGCGACGAAGCCGATGCGAACGAGGCGGGTCAGGCGCACGATGGCGGGGACTCCAGGCGATCGCGGGACATGGGCATCAGTGCGGCCGCTGCCGATGCAGCGTGACGATGCGGGGCGTGCCATCGGTGCCGCCACCCGTGTTGCTGCCGGTGTTGCCGGTGCCGTTGCCGGTGCCGTTGCCGATGTGAGGGGCCGTGTTCCCGTCCGAACCGCCGGCCGGATCGTGCGTTTCGAACTCGGGATTGACGTCGAACGCGATGTCGCCGTCGGCTCGGGCCTGCCCGTCGGCGGCCAGGCCGGCGAAGTCGAAGCGCTGCCGGTCCATCAGGTGCGAGGGCACGACGCGACCGAGCGACGCGAAGATGTTGTCGACGCGGCCCGGAAACCGCCGTTCCCAGTCGCGCATCAGTTCCTTGATCGCCTGGCGCTTGAGGTTCTCCTGTGAACCGCACAGGTTGCACGGGATGATCGGAAACGCGCGCCAGTCGGCATAAGCGGCCAGATCGTGTTCCTGCGCATAAGCGAGTGGCCGGATGACGATGTGCCGTCCGTCGTCGGATACGAGCTTGGGTGGCATGCCCTTGAGCTTGCCGCCGTAGAACATGTTGAGGAAGAAGGTCTCGAGGATGTCGTCGCGGTGGTGGCCCAGTGCGATCTTGGTGGCGCCCAGTTCGTCGGCCACGCGGTACAGGATGCCGCGCCGCAGCCGCGAGCACAGCGAGCACATCGTCTTGCCCTCGGGGATCACGCGCTTGACGATCGAATACGTGTCCTGCGTCTCGATATGCCACGGGATGCCGAGGCGGTCGAGGTAAGCGGGCAGGATGTCGTCGGGAAAGCCGGGCTGCTTCTGGTCGAGGTTGACGGCCACCAGCGAAAAATCGATCGGCGCGCGCTCGCGCAGCGTCATCAGCAGGTCGAGCAGCCCGTAGCTGTCCTTGCCGCCTGACAGGCAGACCATCACCTTGTCGCCGGCCTCGATCATGCCGAAATCGCCGATCGCCTGGCCGGTCAGCCTCAGCAGGCGCTTGTGCAGCTTGTTGCGCTCGTAGGCGATCTTGTCGGGACGGCGCGCGGCCGCGGGGGACGTCGATTCGTTCATCAGGGATTGAAGCGGAAGACTTCGATGCCGGCGGTCATGTCGCCCGGATAGATGTCGGGTTTCTCGGTGCAGGCGCGGACGGCGCGCACGCCGGGGTGCGCCAGGCACATGGCGACGATGCGGTCGAGCAGCGTTTCCTGCAGGTTGAAGTGCTGCGAGTGGACGATGGCCGTGACCTCGCGGCGGATGAAGTCGTAGTCGACGATCTCGCCCGGATCATCGTTGCGGGGCGTCGAGGCCGACAGCGGCACGAACACGTCGATGCCGATGCGGATGCGTTGGCGGTGCGCGCGCTCGGTGTCGTAGAAGCCGATCGAGGCCATCAGTTCGAAGCCGCGCACGAAGATGCGGCGGCAATCGGCGAGCCGCGGATCCTGCAGCGGGCTGACGTCGGGCAGGGAGGAGGGGGCGTTCACGTGGAGTGGCCGTGCTGCGTGGGGGAGAAGGAGGAGCCGTGCATCATGGGGCGGGGTAGGGTCGGGACGCTCGCCGTCAGGCGGCCGGCTTCGGTGGAGGGTGGAGGTTCGGAGCGGGGGCGAGGAACATGACGTCGCGGTCCAACGCCATCAGGTGCTGGCCGCCGTCGACGATCAGGTTGACGCCGGTGACGGCGCTGGCCTCGGCCAGGTAGCGGACGGCCTGCACGATGTCGTCGGGCAGCGACGAGCGGCCCAGCAGCGCGATCCGGTTGGCGTGCGCGAACTGCGTGTCGTCCTGCTTCCACGAGGGCATCGTGGCGCCCGGCGAGACGCCGTTGACGCGCAGCAGCGGCGCGAACGCCATCGCCATCATCCGCGTGGCGCCGAGCAGCGCCGCCTTGGTCAGCGTATACGAGAAGAAGTCGGGGTTCAGGTTCTCGAGCTTCTGGTCGAGCAGGTTGATGACGACGCCGGGCCGCTTGTCGCGCTGGCACGCGCGGTACAACTGCTGGGCCAGCAGGATCGGCGCCGTCAGGTTCGGCCCCAGGTGGCGCTCGAGCGTCGCGGGCGTGAAGCCGTCGGCGTCGTCGAATTCGAAGCGCGCCGCGCTGTTGACCAGGCAGTCGACGTGGCCGAGCGCGACGCGCGCGCATTCGAGCAGCGCCTCGCAGGCGGCCGGGTCGGACAGATCCGCCTGCAGCGCGACGGCGCGCTGGCCCAGCGCGCGGATGTCGGCGACCGTCTGCTCGGCCTCGCTCGCCGATTCGCCATAGTGGACCGCGACGTCGTAGCCGGCCTGCGCCAGGCCCAGCGCGATCGCGCGGCCGATCCGGCGGGCCGCGCCCGTGACCAGCGCGACGCGCGGTGTCCGCGCGGCGGCTTCGGCGGTGGCGGCGGCAGGGGCCGCCGTCGGTGAACCGATCGGGGCGGTAGCCGGAATGGCGACAGGGATGGCGACCGCGTCAGTCGGGTCGGCCGGGGCGGAGGTGACGGGCGGAGGAGACGGTTCGGACATCACGACGAAGCACGGTGAAGCGCTGGGGAAGCGGCGAGCCGCCGGACGGCTGACTTCACAGTGTAGCCGAGCCGCCGGCCGGCACCCGGCCCGCGGCGCTGCGCCTACAATGCGGGATGGCCTCCCTGCAGTTGCCCGAACCCTCGCCGGATGCGCTCGCCGCCAGCCGTGAACTGGTCGAGCGGATCGCCGCGCAGATCGACGCGGCCGGCGGCTGGATCGGGTTCGACCACTACATGCGCATGGCTTTGTACGAGCCTCGCCTCGGTTATTACTCGGGCGGCAGCCGCAAATTCGGGCCGGCCGGCGACTTCGTCACCGGTCCGGAGCTGAGTCCGATCTACGGCGCATGCATCGCCACGCAGTGCGCGGCATGGTTCGAGGAACTGCCTGCGCAGATCCTGGAGTTCGGCGCGGGCACGGGCGCGCTGGCCGCGCAGGTGCTCAACGAACTGGCGCGGCTCGGGCACGCGAACGTGCGCTACTCGATCGTCGAACTGTCGGCCGAGTTGCGCGAGCGGCAACTGCACACGATCACGATGCTGGCGCCCGAGATGGTCGGGCACGTGCATTGGCTCGACGGGATTCCCGCGTATGTCAATGGCGTGGTGCTCGGCAACGAGGTGCTCGACGCGATGCCGGTGCGCGCGTTCCGACTGTGGGACGGGCAACTGATGGAGCGCGGCGTGGCGGTGCGCGACGGGCGCTTCGAGTGGGCCGATCTGCCGGCCGATGGGGCGTTCGCGTCGACCGTCGCGGCGCTGCTGACGCAGGCGGACTGGCCGCACGACGAGGTGGTGTCGCGCCTGTTGCCTGGCGCGGGCGGACCGCCGCCGATGGCGCTCGATTACCGGAGCGAAGTCCCGCAGATGGCGGTCGCGTGGGTCGATACGCTGATGTCGCGGCTGGGCCGAGCGGCCGTGCTGTTGATCGACTACGGTTTTCCGGCTCGCGAGTTCTACCACCCGCAGCGCAGCGGCGGCACGCTGATGTGCCACTACCGCCATCGCGCGCACGACGACCCGTTCTTCCATCCGGGATTGCAGGACATCACCGCGCACGTCGATTTCAGCGCGATCGCGCTGGCTGCCGACCGGGGCGGTGCCGCGTGGTGCGCGTACACGTCGCAGGCCCGGTTCCTGCTCAACTGCGGGATCCTCGACCGGCTGGCCAAGGTGCCGCGCGAGGATCCGGTCGTCTATGCGCCGCAGGCGCAGGCGGTGCAAAAGCTGCTGTCCGAGGCCGAGATGGGCGAGCTGTTCAAGGTGCTGGCATTCGGCGTCGGCTGCGACCCGCACCCGGTGGGCTTCGCGCTGGGCGACCGGTCGCACACGCTATAGATCGGTCGCACACGCCGTAGGTGTCCGCGCGACGGCCGCCCCGGCACGGGCGACGTGACCGACCCACGGCTCGCGAGCGGCACCCAGGCGACTTCCGAGCCGGGCGCTAAGCCGCCCGCGACAGCGTCGCGGCCGCCTCTTCCTCGGTCCTGAGCCGGTGGTCGGCCAGTTCGGCGATCGTCAGCGTGACGAGGTCGTGCCGCGCCGCATAGCGCGCGACGTCGTCGCCGCGGGACATCGTGCCGTCGGGGTTCATCAGTTCGCACAGCACGGCGGCCGGACGCAGGCCCGCCAGCCGGACCAGGTCGACCGAGCCTTCGGTGTGGCCGCGCCGCGCCAGCACGCCGCCGCGCTGCGCGCGCAGCGGGAAGACGTGACCGGGGCTGACCAGGTCCTCGGGCCGGGCGTCCGGCGCGATCGCCGCGCGGATCGTCGTCAGGCGGTCGGCCGCCGACACACCGGTGGAGACGCCGTGGCGCGCCTCGATGCTGATCGTGAACGCGGTGCTGAAGCGGCTTTCGTTGCGCGTGACCATCGGCGGCAGGTTCAACCGCGCCAGGTCGTCGTCGGGCAGGCACAGGCATACGATGCCGCTGCAATCGCGGATCAGGCGGGCCATCTCGTCGACGCCGATCGTCTCCGCCGACAGGATCAGGTCGGCTTCATTCTCGCGGTCGTCGTCGTCCATCAGCAGCACGGGGCGGCCGCGGCGCAGGTCGTCGAACGCGCGGGCCAGCCGCTGCTCGAACGGCAGGGTGGTCAGGGGTTCGAACGGAACGGGGGTAAGGGAAGCGGAAAGATCGAACGATAAGGACATGGTGGAAACGCTCTCGCAAAACGGGTTGGCGAAAAACGTTCCAGGGCGCGCGCGCCGGTGCCCGATGGCGGGTGCTGGCGCGGCTGATGACGAAGCAGCCTTCCGCGCGGCGGCGACCCCGGGCGGACCCGTGGCACGCCGCCGAGGCGCTTGTCGGACGACGGACATCGCCGGCTGCAAAACGCAGCCTTCGTTGTCCGGGGCCGACGAGAGCCTCGCGGACGAGATGCCCCGCTTCTTCTTTCATCCGGACTATGACCGTCGGCTCTGGTATCGGACCAGATCTGCTGACCCCGATCCGAACCGGACCGGGCGCTCGCGGGCTCATGCGGAGCAGGGCGGGCGCCCTGCCGCATCTACCGCCGGTGGGGATTTCCACCCCGCCCTGAAGACGCGTTGCTTGGCCGGCGTGAACCGGCCGAGACCATTATAGGGGCGCCCGGCTAGGGGCGCTCGGCCAGGCGCGCCCGGCGGGGGCGTCCGGCGGGGGCGTCCGGCGAAGGGCGTCCGGCTAGCGCGGCCAGCCGATTTCAGCCCGGGCTCGGCAACGGATCGTTCGACGGAGCAGGATCTTCGGGCAGCCGCTGCGTGCGCAGCGCGTATGCCGGGCGATCGGCGATCCGGACCTGCCAGTCGATCGTATCCGACTGGCTTGCCAGCGTCGTGGCCAGCCGCAGCGGACGGCCGTCGCGGGCCAGTCCGTGCAGCACGACCTGCCCGGCGTCGATGCGCTGCGTGGCCAGCCGGTAGTCGTCGGCGCCGATGCGTACCTGGCCGCCGCTGACGAGCTGGTAGCGTTGGTCGATCCGTAGCGCGGCCGGCGAACCGTCGGCCATGCCCTGGTGCCGGCCGCCGACGTGGGCGGGTACTGTCCACGCCATCAGCCGGGCGACCTTGCGCAGGCCCAGCCGCTTTTGCGGCGCGGCGATCTCCTGGCTCTGGTCGGGCTGCCAGTCGCCCATGTCCCAGTCGTGCGAGACGAGCCGCACGCCGGGCCGCAGCGCGAGCAGGCGCGGGCGCAGCTTGAGGTTGACGTCGGGCAGCAGGTACATCGTGATGACGTCGGCGCCCGACAGGTCGGACAGGAACAGGTCCTGCTCGACGAACTCGACCCGATCCGCGACACCGGCCTTGCGTGCGTTGTCGCGGCTTTCGACGACCAGGTTCGGGTCGATCTCGATGCCGCGGCCGCGCACGCCGAGCCGGAGCGCGGCGGTGATGACGATGCGCCCGTCGCCCGAGCCGAGGTCGAGCAGCCTGTCGGGGGCCTGCACGCGCCCCATCTCGAGCATCGCCAGCACGACGTTGTCGGGCGTCGTCACGAACGGCACGTCCAGATCGAGCGGTTGCGCGCGGGCCGCGCGCGGCCGCGCCGCCAGCGCGCCCAGAACGGTTGCGCTGGCCAGCGAGGCCAGCGCCGCGCGCCGCCGCGCCAGGGACGGGCGCCGCGTCATGCGGTGATCAGCACCTTGCCGACGGCTTGGCGGTTCATCAGGTGCTCGATCGCCCTCGCGCCGTCCTTCAGCGGGAAGTGCCCCGAGATGTGCGGCCGCAGCTTGCCTTCCTTGATCCAGCCGAACATGACGGCCAGGTCCTGCTGGAAATGCTTGGGCTCGCGCGCGACGAACGCGCCCCAGAACACGCCGACCAGCGAGGCACCCTTGAGCAGCGCCAGGTTCAGCGGCAGCTTCGGGATCTCGCCGTTGGCGAAGCCCACGACCAGGTAGCGGCCGCGCCAGCCGATCGAGCGGAACGCGGGCTCGGCGTATTCGCCGCCGACCGGGTCATAGATGACGTCGGGGCCCTTGTCGCCGGTCAGGGCCTTGAGCCGTTCGCGCAGATCCTCGCGCGTGTAGTCGATCAGTTCGTCGGCGCCGTGCTCCTTGCAGACGGCGAGCTTCTCGGGGCTGGAGGCGGCGGCGATCACGCGCGCGCCCAGCGCCTTGCCGATCTCGACGGCCGCCAGGCCGACGCCGCCTGCCGCGCCGAGCACCAGCAGCGTCTCGCCGGCCTTCAGTTCGCCGCGGTCCTTGAGCGCGTGGTACGACGTGCCGTAGGTCAGCGTGAACGCGGCCGCCGTGTCGAACGGAATGCCTTCGGGGATCGGGATCGTCTTGGCGGCCGGCACCAGCACCTTCTCGGCGAACGCGCCATAGCCGCACGAGCCGATCACGTGGTCGCCGACCTTGACGTGCGTGACGCCTTCGCCGACGGCCGACACGACGCCTGCCAGTTCACCGCCGGGCGAGAACGGAAGCTCGGGCTTGAACTGGTACTTGTTCTGGATGATCAGCACGTCCGGAAAGTTGACGCCGGCGGCTTTCATGTCGACGACGACTTGTCCGGCACCGGGGACCGGATCGGGAGCATCCTCGTAGACGAGCTTGTCGGGCAGGCCGTGGGTCTTGCAGAGCAGGGCTTTCATCGAGGGTGTCTCCTGTGATGATCGGACGGATCGGGTTGCGAATTTCGAAAAACGGGTGTGCCGGACTGGACTGATTCGACTCGGTGAACCGGGCCGGTTGACGGGTGGGGGATGGTAACCTTCCCGGCAACCCAACCAGCAGGAGGAGTCCATGGCCACACCGGTCGTCATCGAGAGTTTAGACGCGTTGGAAAAAATGGTCGGCAAGGAGATCGCCGTGTCCGACTGGATCGAGGTGTCGCAGGCGCGCATCGACGCGTTCGCGGACGCGACCGAGGACCACCAGTGGATCCATGTCGACGTCGAGCGGGCCAAGGCCTCGCCGATGGGCACGACGATCGCGCACGGCTACCTGACGCTGTCGCTGATCGCCGGCTTCTCGCAGAGCACGTTCAAGGTCAACGGCGTCAAGATGGGCCTGAACTACGGACTGAACCGGGTGCGCTTCACCGGCATGGTGCCGGCCGGCAGCCGCCTGCGCGGCCGTTTCGTGCTGAAGGCGGCCGACCGGATCGAGGGCGGCTTGCAGATGACGTACACGGTGACGGTCGAGCGCGAAGGCTCGGACAAGCCGGTCTGCGTGGCCGAGACGATCTCGCGCGCGCTGGCCGCATAAGGAGAGGACCAGATGGGCAATCGACTGGCGGGCAAGACGGCGCTGATCACCGGCGGGACGAGCGGCATCGGCGAGGCGACGGTGAAGCTGTTCATCGCCGAGGGGGCGAAGGTCATGATCGCGGGCCGCAATGCGGACAAGGGCCAGGCGCTCGTGGACGAGCTGGGGGCGAATGCGGCGTTCATCGCGACCGATGTGATGCGTGAGGCCGACATCAAGCGGGCGATCGAGGCGACCGTCGAGAAGTTCGGCCGGCTCGATTGCCTGTTCTCGAATGCCGGCGGCGTGACCCAGGGCGACGCGGACACGATGACCGCCGATGACTACCACCATGCGATGGACCTTCTGCTCGGCAGCGTGCTCTTCGGCATTCGTCATGCCGCGCCGATCATGAAGGCGCAGGGGCGCGGCGCGATCATCAACAATTCGTCGGTCGCGGCGCTGCGCGGCCATATGGGCGGCTATCTCTATTCGATCGCGAAGGCGGGCGTGCGCCGCGCGACGGAACTGGCCGGCATGGAGCTGGGGCAGTACGGCATCACGGTCAACTGCATCTCGCCCGGGGCCATCGCGACGCCGATTTTCTTCGGCGGTTCTCAGACTGCCCTGAGCCTGGATCCGGCGCATGCGGAGGCGAAGATGCGCAAGCTGACCCAGAATCTGTCCAAGGCCACGCCGCTGTTTCGTTCGGGCACGCCACACGATATCGCGACGGCGGCGCTGTTCCTGGCCTCGGACGAAGGCGCCTATATCAACAGCCACGATCTGGTCGTCGATGGCGGCATGACCGCCGGCGGACGGACGAGCTTCGAGGATCAGCGCGGCCCGGCGGCCAGCCGGTGAGGGTCCGGCGCGTGCCTGCGGGCCCGCGAGTCAGCGCTTCCGCCGCGCATCGCGGCTGACGGCCGCGACCCGCGCGGCGTGGATACGCTCGCGGATCGTCGCCTTCGGGCCGTCCGCCGCGATCCGTCCGGCGTCGATGCCGGCGGCGACGTCGCGGGCATGGCACAGCCGATCGGCCGCCGGCCATGGGAAGGTGCCGCGCAGCACCGCGATCGTCTGCAGCAACTGTTCGAAGCGCTCGGGCTTGCGCAGCGCGTCGGTGCGCTCGAACAGCGCGACTCGCGCTTCGGCGAGCTCATGCGGATCGAGAGCCTCGGGGGAGTCGGGCGTGCCCGAGGCGATCCGCTCGATCGCGCCGGCCTCGCGCGCCGTCATCATCGCGAGGTCGCGGGCGACGATCGGCACGCGCCAGCGTGCGCACCAGTCCGGTAGTTCGTCGCCCAACGGATATGCGAGCACCGCGAAGCGCGCGGCCGGCGGCAGGCGATGGTCGGCCGCGCGGTCGAGCGCCGGCAGGTGCGTCGGATCGGCGGCGATCACGGCTTCGAGCGTCGGCATCAGCCGCGCCAGCGCGCCGCAGGCACGCAGTACCTCGAACATCCGCGACGGACGCGCTTCCATCAGCCCGCGCGACAATTCCTGCCAGACGCGTTCGGCGACCAGCGCATCGGCTTCGCCGGCATCGACCATCGCGCGCATCAGCGCCGCGGTCTCGGGAGCGACCGTGAAATCGGTGAATCGCGCGGCGAAGCGCGCGACGCGCAGGATCCGCACAGGATCCTCGGCGAACGCGTCGCTGACGTGGCGGAAGCGGCGCTCGCGCAGGTCGCGTTCGCCGCCATGGGGGTCGACCAATCGCCCGTCGTCGCCGCGGGCCATCGCGTTGATCGTCAGGTCGCGCCGCTGCAGGTCCTGTTCGAGCGTGACGTCGGGCGCCGCGTGGAACCGGAAGCCCGCGTAGCCGGGCGCCGTCTTGCGTTCGGTGCGCGCCAGCGCGTATTCCTCGTGCGTGCGCGGATGCAGGAAGACCGGGAAGTCCTTGCCGACCGGCTTGAAACCGGCGGCGGCCATCTGTTCGGGCGTGGCGCCGACGACGACGTGGTCGCGGTCCTGCACCGGCAGCCCCAGCAGTTCATCGCGAATCGCGCCGCCGACGACGTAGGTCTTCATGCCGGGCGGGCGCGCCGCATCTCGATCGATGCGATCGCCGCGGCCGCGGGCAACGACGGGCAAGCGGGATGGGGTAAGGGGGGGAGCCCGGGTGCCGGCGCGATCCGGCGCCGGGACGCGGCGCCGATCGAGCCGGTCCGTGTCATGGTGTATCGGTCGGCGTGTCGATGCGCGGCCCGACGCTGCCGAGCCGCTCGGTCAGCGATTGCGGCTTGCCGGTGAACAATGTCGAGTAATAAGTGGTGTTTGACAGCACTTTCTTGACGTAGTCGCGGGTCTCGTTGAACGGAATGATCTCGGCGAATACCGCCCCTTCGACACTGGCCGGCAGCGTGGCCCGCCACGAGCGCGGGCGGCCCGGTCCGGCATTGTAGGCGGCCGAGGCCAGCAGCGGCGAGCCGTCCAGGTCATCGTACACCGTGCGCAGGTAGAACGTGCCGAAGCGCAGGTTGGTGTCCAGTTCGTTCAGCTGCTCGACCCGGAAGCCGCTGACGCCCAGCTTGCGGGCGACCCAGCGCGCGGTGGCCGGCATCATCTGCATCAGGCCCTGAGCGCCGGCCGACGAGCGCGCGTTCATGACGAAGCGCGATTCCTGGCGGATCAGCCCGTAGACCCACGCGGGATCGAGTCCCTGTTCTTCGGCCGCAGGGCGAAGCTCGCGATAGAACGGCGAGACGTAGCGCAGCGCGAAGTCGTGTTCGAGCGTCGTGCGATCGGCGGTGTTGACGCAGCGGTCGAGCACCTGGCGCCGGCATGCCCAGTCGGCCGCGGCCAGCAACTGGCGGTCGCCCATCGTGCGGAGCTGGAAGTTCCACTCGCGATTGCCCTCGAAACGCAGGCCCAGTTCGTAGAACTTCAGCGCGCGCGCGAAGCCCGGATTGTTGTCGGCCTCGGCCATCTCGGGCGGGCTCGGCGGCGCGGCGCGGGGCGGGGACGTGGTGAGCTGCCCCAGCGATTCGGCCGCCAACTGGCCATAGAAGTGATGCTGGTCGGCGATCGTGCGCATCAGCGCGTCGGCATCGCTGTTGCGGCCTGCCTCGCGCAGCGCGCGTGCCTGCCAATAGACCCAGGTCGGTTCGGCCTGCCCTTCGGGGCTCATTCGGGCGATGACCGCGCCCAGCGTCTTCCAGTCCTGCCCGCGCAGTGCGGCGCGCGCCAGCCAGGCCCAGGTCTCGTCGGTGGCGTCGGCGCGCAGCGCGCGGCGGCTCCAGTCCAGCGCTTCGGGTTCGAGCTTGCGCATGCTGGCCGACGCCAGTTGCGACCAGGCGAACGCGGTGTCGGAGGCGTTCAACCCCAGGCCGTCCAGGCGCGCGGCCGTCGCGCGCGGATCCTGCCGCGCCAGCCGCGTGAACGCGACCAGGTCTTCCGGGCGTCCACTGGCGGAGGCCAATTGCAGCGCCGGCCGGTTGATCGCCCGGTCCAGGTCCAGGTCGAGCAGCGCGCCGATCCGACGCAGCGAACTGGGCGAGTTGAATTCCATCGCGCCGCGCAGCAGCGCGGTCAGATCGTTACGCGTGAACAGGCCGTTGCCGGCGAAGGTCTCGAGCAACTGGTTGCAACCGTCGCTGAGCGACGCCTGCTTGAGCAGCAGCGCGCGTGCCTCGGGACCGACCGGTTCGCCGCGCGACGCGGCGCCCAGCAGGCGATAGCACTCGACCTGCGTGTCGTCGCGCAGCACCCATTGGCTGTAGACGCCGGTGAAGCGAGCCCATTCGCCGCGCCGTCCGAGGTTCAGCATCCAGTCGCGCCGGAGCATGTCGCCGGCGATCGTCGTCGCTTCCTTGTCGAGGAACAGCTCGGCTGCCTGGTCCAGCGACGGATCGCCATCGAAGCGCCGATCCGCCAGCCGCAGCCGCAGCCGCCAGTACTGGATGTACGGCTTGAGGATCGCCACGTCGCTGGCGCGCTCGGCGAACAGTTCGAAGCGCTCGGCGTTGGGTTCGGCCATCGCGTAGCGGCGCGCCTGCGCGAACGCGTCGTCGGCGCTTAGCGATTCGGGGACGCGCGAGGGCGCCAGGCGTTCCTGGACCGAGGCCAGGCGGGCCGCGGAAGCGGGCGTCTTGGCGGGGGCGGCCTGGCAGGCGGCCATGCTGCCGAGCAGGCCAAGCCCTAGAATCATGCGGGACAAAGCGAGGCCGATCGGATGCGCGACGCGTCCGTGCCTGCGGTGGCTTGACATGTGGATGTCCCTGGAACAACGGTCTGTGAAAACTGGTTTCATATCCTACCCCGTACCCGCGAGGAATCGCTCGATCGCGCGGCAATCGTTGCTCTATCGACGACAGAATCGCGACGTAGCCGCGCAGGGCGAAGCGTTGCCGCGCATCGTCGCGTCGATCGAAGCATGGCTGGCGCCGCGCTTCCAGCCGGGAGCGGTGCTCGGCGCTTATTGGGCGATGCGCGGCGAGCCGGTGCTGCAGGCCGCCTGCGCGCAATGGCACGAACAAGGATGGACGATCGCGTTGCCGCGCGTCGTGGCGCGCGATGCGCCGCTGGCGTTCGGGCGCTGGACGCCGTGGATCGCGATGCGGGCGGGCGCGTTCGGCGTGATGGAGCCCGATCCGTTCGAGGCGCTGGCGCCCGACCTGCTGCTGGTGCCGTGCGTGGGGTTCGATGCGCGCGGCTACCGGCTCGGTTATGGAGGCGGCTTCTACGACCGCACGCTCGCGCAGCGGGCGCTGCCTGTGCTGGGCATCGCCTACGAGCAGGACCAGATCGACGGCTTCGAGCCCGAACCGCACGATCGCCCGCTGGATGCCGTGGCCACCGAGGCGGGGCTGCACGAGTGGACGGCGCCCGGGCGCGGCTGACCAGGCGCGGCAGACGGGGTGTGGCAGACGGGGTGTGGCAGACGGGGCGTGGCAGACGGGGCGCGGCAGAAGGGGCGTGGCAGAAGGGACGCGCCGACGGAGCGCGCCGACGGACGAGCCGCGCGCCTGACATGCCCGACGGGATGCCGCCTCATCTGATTCGTGGATGCGAGGCAGGCGCCGGCATGGTCCACTGGGGCCAGCTGATCCATTCGCCCATCCGTCGGCACACGCACGGTTTCGAATGATCCGCTTAGGTTGTGGACGGTATCGCATCGCCGTCGCTATGCTCGATTGTCCGGAAACCGCGTCGTTCCCGATCGGGGACACCAGCGGACCGGGGTGCAGCACGGGCATATCGACGGAGACGACCACGGATGGCGTGCATGAATGTCCTGCTGATCGACGATCACGAGATCGTCTGGAACGGCACGCGGCGCTTGATCGAGCGCGTGGCTGCCGAGGTCCGGCCCGAGGGATTGGGCCGGTTCGAGGCCGTGCGCGACATCGATGCCGCGATGGCGTTCGATGCCGGCGACTTCGACCTGATCCTGCTCGACTATCACCTGCCGGGCGTGTCCGGCGAGGCGGCGCTCGCGAGCGTGCGCCATCACTACCCGACGACGCCGGTGTGCATGCTGTCGGCCGAGACCACGCCGCGCAAGGTCAAGGACGTCATCGAGGCTGGGGCGGCCGGGTTCATTCCGAAGGCCTATGGCATCGACGAGATGGAGGCCGCGTTGCGCGTCGTGCTGCGCCACCGCGTCTACCTGCCGGCCGACCTCGTGCTGTCCGAGGACGTCGCGCGCCCGCGCGATTCGGACGAGATGTCGCCGGAGGAGCTGGCCCGCTTCCTGGGCACCGAACTGTCGCCGCGCCAGCGCCAGGTGCTGGCGCTGGCCGTGCGCGGCCTGCCGGGCAAGCTGATCGCGCGCGAACTGAACATCGCCGAGGGCACCGTCAAGGTCCACCTGTCGATGGTCTACAAGGCGCTGGGCGCGCGCAACCGGACCGACGCGCTGTACCGGGTGTTCGAGGCGCAGGCGGCGAACGTGCTGGGGGATTGAGTGACGGACGGGCGGGCAGCGCCCGCGCAGGACGGCGCCGAGGCGCGAGGCGACGAACCGCTCGACGAGGAACGGCGGCGTTCGATCGATTTCGACGAGCGCCGCATCCAGGCGCTGGCCGAGCAGTCGTCGGGCCTGCGCATGCCGATGGCCGTCGCGATGACGATCGTCGCCGCGCTGGCCTGGTCCCATGCGCCCAAACCGCTCGTGATCATCTGGCTGGCGCTGACCCTGCTGGTCCGGGAATGGCGGACGCGTTTCGTCGCCCGCCTGGTGCGCCCGTCGGCCTGGCCGCTCGAACGTCGGCTCGTGCTGCTGCCGATGTCCAGCCTCGCCAATGGCCTCGCCAATGGCCTAGCCGCCGTGTTCATGATCTGGACGGACTCGGCCACCGATGCGGTACTGACGATGATTCTGGTATCGATCGGCGCGGGCGCCGTGCCGACCAACTCGATGGTGCCCGCATCGTTCCACTGCTACACCAGCGCGATCTTCGGGATCATGGCGCTGGTCTGGATGCTCAACGGCGACTGGCAGGGTGTGGCGATCGCGGCGTTGCTGCTGCTGTTCTACGCGGTGCTGAGCCGCTCGGCCCGGGATGCGTACCGGATGTTCCGCGAGTCGTACGACATTCGTTCGGAGAACGCCGCGCTCGCGCACGAACTGGGCCAGGAGCAGCGGCGCCTGGCGTTGGCGCGTGACGAGGCCGTGCGGGCGAACCTGGACAAGAGCCGGTTCCTCGCGGCCGCCAGCCACGATTTGCGCCAGCCGATGCAGTCGCTGCTGCTCAACAGCGGCGAACTGCTGCGCCTGCCGTTGTCCGACGACGCGCGCCTGATCGGCCAGGACATCGCCACCGGCGTCGTCGAGCTGCGCGGCATGCTCGATGCGCTGCTGGACGTGTCCAAGCTGGATGCGGGGGCGGTGATCCCCGTGCTGCGCCCGGTCGCGATCGATCGGCTCGTCGAGCGTGTGACGCAGGGCTTGCGCGCGACGGCGGCAGCCAAGTCGCTGCGGCTGGACGTGCGGGTCGAACAGGGTTGCACCGCGCGCACCGACCCGGACCTGTTCAAGCGGGTGCTGGCCAACCTGATCGACAACGCGATCAAGTTCACGGTGCGCGGGCAGGTGGCCGTGGCCGCGCATTCGCAGGCAGGGCGGATCGTCGTGACGGTGAGCGACACCGGCATCGGCATTGCGCCCGAGAACCAGGCGCAGATCTTCGAGGACCTGGTGCAACTGCAGAATCCGCAGCGCGATCGCACGAAGGGGCATGGCCTGGGACTGGGGATCGTGCGCCGGCTGGTCGATCTGCTGGGCCTGGAATTGACCGTCGAGTCGGCGCCCGGCTGCGGCAGCCGGTTCGCCGTATCGCTGCCGGCGGTCGAGGCGGCCGTGCCTCAACCGGCGGGGGGCGCCGCCCCTGCCTCCGTGGGTTCGACGACCGATCTCGCCGGCCGGCGGATCCTGGTGGTCGATGACGATTCGATGGTGCGGGGGGCGTTGTTCCATGCGTTGACGTCGATGGGATGCGTGGTGCGGACCGCCGCCGACGGCGACGAAGCCGTCCGGATATTGGAGATGGCGCCGATCGACGTCGCGCTGGTCGACTGGCGCCTGCGCGAAGGGGAATCCGGGTTGGACGTGATCGCGCGGCTGCGATCGATGCAGCCCGGGCTGCCGGCCGTCGTCGTGTCCGCCGACGCCGACGAGACGCTGCGCGCGCAGGCCGGGCGGATAGGCGTCCAGATGCTGCGCAAGCCCGTCGACATCGATGCGCTCGCGCAGAGCCTGTTGCGCGCGGCGGTCGGAGACGGCTGGCCGATGACGGCACAGCGATTGCCGTAGCGGCCGCCACGGCGATGGCCGATGGCCGGGGCGACGGTGATGGAAAGACGGGGAAAGCACGACAGCGAGGAGGAGGCCATGCCGGAACGTGCGACGCGTCGCTGGTTGTCGGAAAGCGCCGGCAAGCTGCTGGTCGAATCGGCGCGCATCGTCGAACCGGCGTTCCATTGCGACGTGCTGATCGTCGGCAGCGGCTACGGCGGCGCCGTGGCAGCGGCGCGATTGGCGGGCTCCCGGCGGGTCGACTGCGGTGAGCCGGCCACGGTGTTCGTGCTCGAACGCGGCGAGGAATACCTGCCCGGCATGTTTCCCGCGCAATGGGGCGAAGTGCCCGGCCACGTGCGCTTCACGACCGATGGCCGGCACCCGCCGCGCGGCGAGCGCAAGGGACTGTTCGACATCCGGGTCGGCGATGACGTCAATGTCGTGCTCGGCAACGGACTGGGAGGCGGGTCGCTGATCAACGCGGCGGTCATGGAGCGCGCGTCGGAAGACGCCTTCGAACGCGGCTGGCCGTCGGCCCTGGATCGGAGCGCGCTGCGCCGCGCTTATGTCCGGGCCGAGACGATGCTGATGCTCGATACCGTCGATCGGGTCGTTCGGGTCGATGGCGTCGACCGGGTCGACGCGGCGGCGCATCCGCCGAAGCTGCGATCGCTGATGAAGGTGGGACAGGCACTGCGGGCGACCGATTGCCGTCCCGTGCGGCTGGCGATATCGCGCGAAGCGGGCCGGACCCCGGCCGGCGTGCCGACCCGGAAGTGCCTGGATTGCGGGGACTGCGTGTCGGGATGCAATCACCAGGCCAAGCATTCGCTGGACGTCAACTACCTGGCATTGGCCAAGGCGCGCGGCGCGCGGCTCTTTTGTGGAGGCACCGTCGATTCGATCGCGCGGATCCGCGGAGGCTGGGCCGTCGACTGGTACCTGACCAGCCGGTCGGTCAGCGACGTGGACGCGGGGCGATTCCGGCTTCGCTGCCGCAAGGTCGTGCTGGCCGCAGGCGTGCTGGGCAGTACCGAGATCCTTCTCCGCTCGCGGTCCGACAGTGGATTGCCGGTCAGCGCGCGGCTGGGGACGCGGTTCTCGGGCAATGGCGACATGATCGCCGCCGCGCACGCGCAGCGCGACGTCGCGCAGTGCCGCGCCGACCCTCGGCGCAAGCCGGGCGAGCGTGGCGTGGGCCCGACGATCACCGGCCTGGCGCGCGTGCCGGTGCGCGGCGCCCGGCCGATCGTGCTCGAAGAGTTCGCGATCCCCGCCACGCTGGCCCGGATCTTCGACGAGCTGGTGACGTTGCAGGCGATGGCGGGGCGGATGTTCAAGCCGAACTGGCGGACCGTGCGCGCCGATGCCGAGCACGACGCGATGTCTGTCGACCCCGATGCGATGCGGCGCACGATGGTCTACGGCGCGATGGGCGATGACGGGGCCAACGGGGTCATCGAGCCCTGCATGCCGATACGCGGGCAGGCGGATGCGGGCCGTGCACCGTTCGATGGCCAAGTCCGCATCCGTTGGCCGGCCGGGCGCGACGCGCCGGCCTATCGCGAGCAGATCGCCGCGATCGAGCGCGCGCATGCGCGGCGCGCCATCGGCGGACACGTGATCGCCAATCCCTTGTGGCGGCCGTTCTCGATGGAATTGCCGTTCCAGGTCAGCCGGGGACCGCTGACGACCGTGCATCCGCTGGGCGGCTGCGCGATGGCCGACAACGTCGACGAGGGCGTCGTTGATCTGCATGGACAGGTGTTCGACGTCGAGACGGGGGGCCTGATGGCCGGCCTCGCGGTGCTAGACGGATCGATCGTGCCGGTCGCCTTGGGCATCAATCCCGCGCTGACGATCGCAGCGCTGGCCGAACAGGCGATTCCGGTGCTCGCGCGAAGCTGGGGATTCGGCTTGTCGGAGGACTGGGAGGCGGCTGCGGATCCCGTCGCCGAGCAGGTCGGGAACGAGCGCTCGCCTGCCCGGGCGGCCGAGGTCGAGTCCCTGAATCCTCGGCCGGTCTGGCCGCGTTGGGGGCGTCCGGCCGACGACCCCCCTGCGGCGCCGCCCGGCACGCGGATACGCATCCGGGAGCGATCGACGGGGTCATGGTCGCTGGACGGGCAGACGTATCGCGCGGTCGCCGTCATCGAGTTCGAGCCGATCGACGATCTGGCGGGGTTCCTCGATCGGCCGGACCACGACGTGGCGTTCAGCGGGGTGGCGCTGACGATGACCCCCGCCGACCGGCCCGACGAACACCATGAGATACGGATGTCGGGCAGCGCGTGGCTGGTCCGCGAAGAGCCGTCGAACGTGTGGGAGCGCCTCTGCCGGGCATTGCCGTCGACCTGGCGGCGGATCATGGAAGTGCCCGACGCCGCACCGTGGTATCGATCATGGGTGGGCTGGATCAAGCGGGCATGGTTGTCGCTGGTCGTGGCGACGCATGTCGGCGTGCGCCGGTCGATGCGGTATCGGTTCAGGATCGATTCGATCGAGCCGCCCACGGACGAGCACGGACATCGTCTCGATGGCGTGCGGCCGGATTTTCCGCTCGCGATCGGCGACACGCTGGAACTGGTCAAGTCGATCGCGTTCGATGAGACCGGCAATCCCTGGATGCAGTTGTCCGAGGGCGAGGTCCGCCTGCGTGACGCGTCGGGAGGCGATCGCGTGATCGGCGATCTGGCGCTGGACCTGAACGAGTTGGCGTCGGCGCAGCGCGTGCTGCTGACGGTCGAGCGCCAGAGCGATCAGCCGTCGATGCTGCTCGATCTGGTCGGGCTGGTCTCGTTCGTGCTGCGCGCGACCTTGCAGATGCACGCGCTTAGCCTGCTGGCGCCCGATGAGCCGCGCGAGCGGCCCATGCACCGCCTGCCGGGACGGATACCGGGCTGCCCGGCGGAGCCGGCCATTTTCGATCTGTGGTCGCGCGACGATCCGCACGGCAGCGGACACGGCGTGGACGGCCATCGATTGCGCCTGACGCGCTACCGGGGGGGCGACCCCGCCGCCCCCAGGCCGATCCTGCTGATCCATGGAAGCGGCGCATCGGGCTCGACGTTCGCGCATCCCGAGATTCCCGACAATGCGGTATCGACGCTGCAGAAGGCGGGACGGGACGTCTGGGTGCTGGATCTGCGGACCAGCATCGGGTTCGAGCAGCGCGAACCCTGGTGGTACGACGACGTGGGGCTGCACGATATTTCTCGCGCGGTGTCGTTCATCCGCGACCGGCTCGGCGGCGAACTCGGTCCTCGATCGATTCCCAGCATCGACGTCATCGCCCATTGCATGGGCAGCGCGATGCTGTGTGCCGCGCTGCTCGGCCATGCGAAGGATGCGTGGGACGACGAGGCGCCGTTCGGCGCGGCGGCGGCGTCGGTTTCTCCGGAGCAGGCGAAAGCGAGCTGGAACGAGGCGAGGGCTCGCTGCCTGGAATTGAACGAGGCGATCGGCAGCGTCGTGCTGTCCCAGGTGTCGCCGCGGATGCGCATGACGCCGTACAACCGCTTCCGGGGCTTCGTCGCGTACTACCTGAAGCAGTACCTGCGGACGCGGACCGTCGACGTGATCGGCGACGAACACAGCTTCAGCGGGCGGCTGCTGGACGCGTTCCTGATGACCTTTCCTTACCCCGCCGACGATGGCGAACGGGACCGGGCGAAGCGGGTCGGCGCGTTCCGCCGGGTCCGCCATCGGGCCGACTGGATCTTCGGCCAACTGATGCACCTGCCGCGCGTCGCGGACCGGACGCTGCCGCACCTGGCATCGATCTTCGGCTGGGTCGGCATCGAGATGCTGATGCAGGCGATGGCGTTCTCGCGCCGGAACATGCTGACGGATGCGGACGGCCGTAACCAGTTTCTCGATCATCAGCGGATCGCCGTCGCGTTCGATCGTCCGGTGTTGTTCCTGCAAGGCGAGCGCAATGCGATCTTCGACTGGCGCGGGGCGCTGTCGAGCCTGGCCTCGATCGAGCACGTGTTCGGCGGCAAGGAGCCGGAGGCGTCCGACGACGGCGTGATGCTGCTGCCCAGCGAGATGTCGGCGAAGGAACGCGAGCAGCTCAGGCTCGCGGCCGACGGTGACCGTGGCTGGTGGGTGAACCGCGAGCAGCGCCACTGCGTGTTCATCGCCAAGGGCTTTGGGCACATGGATTGCCTGATCGGCGAGGACGCCGGTCAGCGGGTCCTCGGGCCGGTCCTGGAGTTTCTCGACCGCCATGCGTCGATGCCCCGGACGCGGGTCGATCCGACATTGGCGGCTCTGCTGTCCCAGGCGAAGTCGCCGAAGCGGCACGCCTGCTCCGTCGACGTGCCCCAGGTCGGGCCGATCATCGGCCGGCTTCGGCGCGTGGACGGCGACCGGATGGCGGTCCGTCTCTGCCTGGAGCCGCGGGCCGAGCGAAACGATCTGCAGGCCGTGCTGCTGGTGCCGCGCGGCGGGGGCGGCGCGGACGATTTCCTGTGGCGCCACCACCTGCTTGTTTCGATCGACGAGCGCGCGTTGCGGTCCGACGGCGTCGAGGCCTGCTGGGGACTAAGCGAGCTGCGGACCTTCGAGGACATCGTCGCACTGACGGTCCATGCCGATTTCGGCTCCAGGCCGATGTCGCAGCATCGGCGCGGCAGGCTCGCTTCGTTCATCGAGCAGGCATGGGAACTGCCTGCGTCCGGGAGCCCATGCCTCCCTACCGCGGACGTCATGGACGACACTGGACTGGTGAGCTTTTCCCGGCGTACTCCGCGATCGTCGATCCGCACGGAGGACGCGAAGGATGCGTTCGATCGGGATCGACGGCGTCTGGATCTGGCGCAGGCGTGGTTCAAGCTCTCGGCGCGGGTGCTGGAGGCTGCCGATGAACGCGAATGCGGCGATCGTCCCGGCCCGCCCGAGCCTCGGCGCCTCGTGTTCGCGGTCGGCAGTTGCATGTATCCGGCGGGCCTGTTCGACCGGCCGGTCGCCGAGGCCGCCTATGCCAGGCTGGCGGGAAGACTGGCTGAGGGCGATAAGGATGGCAAGGGCGGCGAGGACGGCAAGGGCGGCAATAGCGGCGATGGCGGCGATGGCGGCGAGGATCAGCCGGGCCTGATGCTGTTGCTGGGTGATCAGGTCTACGTCGATGACACTGCGGGCCTGTTCGAACCGAGCCCGGCCGGCGATCGGTATTCGCGCCCGTATGCGTTGACGTTCGAGCTGGACGCGGTGCGCGACGTCATGCGGAGACTGCCGGTCTATCCGATATTGGACGATCACGAGGTCGTCAACGACTGGGAATACGGCCGGGTCGTCGACGATGACGAGTGCCGCGGCGCGCTAAGCATGTACCAGCGCTGGCAACACCAGTTGATCGACAAGGACAAGGTGATCCGGAACGACTATCGCTACTGGCTGCGTCCGGCCGGCATCCCGCTGGTCGTGCTCGATACCCGCAGCGGCCGCAGCGGCCGCGCGCTGGGGGCCGGGTTGTACGGAATGGAGCGCCTGCCCCGGATCGACGAGGCGCAATTGATCCGGCACGGCGATCTGGACACGATCCTGGACGGTTTGAAGCGCTGGCCCGACGAGATGCCGAAGCTGATCGCGTCGTCGTCGGTGCTGTTCCCGCTGCGTCACGAGGCCTTGTCGGACGATCCGGGTGATCGACTGTCGCTCGACGACTGGGGCGGTTACCCGGCGACGTGGACGCGGGTCTTGCACCGCATCCACGAATGGAAGATCCGGAACGTGATCTTCGTGGCGGGGGACCTGCACGCGTCGCTGGTCGCGTCGATGCGGCTCCATCGGCCGCAGCGCGGCCATACGGCGGGCGTCGGCGATCCCGAGGACGTGATCGTCGTGCATTCGATCGTTTCCAGCGGCCTGCATGCACCATGGCCGTTCGCGAATACCCGGCCCGAGGAACTGCTGACCCGGGGGGGGTTCCAGGTGCCCGGGCCGCCGGGAAGCGACGCCGCGCCGCTCCAGGCCAGCATCGATACCCATGGCCTGTCGACGGGCGGCGGTTTTGCGATCGTGCGCCTGGAGCCCGAGTCCGTTCCCGCGCAAGCGGGGACGACATGGCGCCTGACCGTGACGTTCGACATGTCCCCCGCCGAGGAGTCGTCGACCTGGACGCGAACGCTCGCGCCGGCGGACGACGGCTGGCATCCGGTTCCCTGTCCGAGCGGACGAACGGCGCCGCGGCCTGCCTAAACCATGGTGATATGCGAACCGCCGCATTGCGGACGCCCACCCTTGTCGGCAAAACTGACGCCTACCGAATCATCTGAAACAAAACACAACAATCGATGAACATCGATTCGGAGGAGACCCATGATGTCGAACGCTGCGATATCCGTTGCACTCGTTCCTCGGGCACTGCCGCCGGCACCCGACCCGCCGTCCATGCAGGCGAACTTCGTCGCCCAGTGGATGTCTCACATCGTCGATCAGATCGGCCACGGCATCGCGCTGCTGTCGCCGCAGGGACGCCTGCTGTACGCGAACGCGGCGGCGCGCGAACTGTTCGGCAACGGACAGGTGCTGCGGGTCGAGGACGGCATCGTCCATGGATGGGGAGCGGCCGACGACGGCCGCTGGGCGCTCGGGATGCGCAGCGCCCAGCGCGGGCGGCGCGGCATGGTGTTCCTGTCGTGCAACGGGCAGGAGCGGACACTGTCGCTGTGCCCGATCACCGAGGACGGCAGCCGGCCCGTGCCGGGCTCGCGACTGGCTGACTGCCAGGTGGCGGCGGTCGTCGTGATGTTCGGGCGGCGGGTGACCTGCGAGGCGGACGGATTGCTGGCGTTCGGCCGGCAGAACGGCCTGACCCCGGCCGAGATCCGGGTATTGGCGGGTCTGGCGTCGGAACGGGCGCCGGCCGACATCGCGCGCGACGAGGGGCGCGCCGAGTCGACGGTGCGCACGCACATCCGCAACGTGCTGGCCAAGACCGAGACGGCGTCGGTGCGGCTGCTGGTCAGCCGTCTGTCGCGGCTGCCTCCGATGCGGACGGGGGGCGCTTAGGCGCTTGGGGCGCTTGGGGCGCCGCGGCGGGCTGCCCTAATCGGGTTCGCGGGCCCCGGTCACAGGTCCGTGGCCGGCTATGCCTTCGGTGGCGATCCGCTGCGACAGCGCCGATTCGCGCCGGGACGGCCGGGCGTCGATGTTCTCGCCGTCCAGCGGCGGGCTCGGATCGCCGCGGCCGCGGAACCATTCGAGAAACGCCTTGGCGGGCAACGGCTTCGAGTAGTGGTAGCCCTGCGCCAGGTCGCAGCCCAGTTCGCGCAGCATCTGGGCCGCGTGTTCCGTCTCGACGCCTTCGGCCAGCGCGCGCATGTCGAACGTGTGCGCCAGGTCGACCAGCACCTGGACGATCCGCTGGTCGCCGCGCTCGTCGGTGATGTGCTTGACGAAGGTCTGGTCGATCTTCAGCTCGTTCAGCGGGAACTGGCGCAGGTAGGCGAGCGACGAATAGCCGGTGCCGAAGTCGTCGATCGACAGCCGGCAGCCCATCGCCGAGAGCTGGTTCATGAAGTCCAGCGCGGCGTGCTCGTTCTCGACGATCGAGCTCTCGGTCAGCTCGAGCGTCAGGCGGCGCGGGTCGGCGCCCCAGGTCGATAGCGCCTGCGCGACCTGGGTCGGAAACGTCGCGTCGGCCAGCGACATTGCCGAGATGTTGATCGCGACGTTGACGTTCACGTTCTGGCCGCGCCAGAACATCATGTGGCGCAGCGTGGTGTTGAGCACGAAGTGCGTGAGCTGGGCCATCATGCCGCGCTCTTCGCACAGCATCGCGATGACCTGCGGGCTGATCGCGCCGCGCTTGGCGTCGTTCCAGCGGATCAGCGCCTCGACGGCGACGCAGCGGTCGCTCGCCAGTTCGATCTGCGGCTGGAAGTGCACTTCCAGCTCGTTGTTCTGCAACGCCACCCGCAGGTCCTGTTCGAGCGTGTGGCGGTTCAGCAGCGCGTCGTCGGTTTCCAGGCGCGTGATGCAGACGCGCTCTTCGGCCTTGGACGCCTGCTTGACCGCCTCGGTCGCGGCGGTCAGCAGGATCAGCGGGTCGGCGTTGGCCGACATGACCGTCCACGCCGCGCCGACGGCGGGGCGCAACTGGACGACGGTCTCCTTGTCCTGCGCGGTGCGGGCATGGATCGGCCGGGCCAGGCTCTGCTGCAGCGTGCGGACGGCCAGCTCGGCCAACGAGGCCGACGGCAGGTCGGCCAGCAGCATCCAGATCTCCTCGTGCGAGGCGATCGCGTAACGGTCGTGCGGGCGCAGGATCGAGCGGATGCGCCGCACGACCTCGATCATCACTTCGCGCGACGAGGCTTCCTGGCCGAGCGCCTGCAGTCGGTCCGAGCGGTTCATCGAGATGACGATCAGCACGCTGCGGCCGCCGGCGGCCGTGTTCAGCAGGCGGCCGGCCATCGTCAGCAACTGGCCCGGGGCGAGCCGTTGCTTGTCGATCGGCCGCATCAGCCGGGCCCGGGCGATCTGCTCGGGCGTCGCGGCGGCCGGCGGCGGCGGAGCCGTCGAGGAAGCCGCGGCCGCGGCGGGCGTGGATCGCCGGTCGGCCGGGCGGGTTCGCCGGTCGGCCGGCGCGCCCGGATCAGACGAGTCGGTTCGCATTGGCGATATTGTCGGCATAGAAGTCGCGCATCTTGAGCCCGTACGCGCCGGTCGGCAGGCCGCGAGTGATGCGCTGGCGCTTGCCTTCCTTGTCGCGGCCGTCCTGGAACAGGTCGCGTTCGGTGGGCTTGGCGAGCGGTCGTTTGTCCGGCGAGGTCAGCACCAGGACCTTGGGTTCGAGCCGGCGCACGCGGTTCTGCGCGACGACGACGGCGATCTCGCCATTGCTCAGCTCGACGAGACTGCCGACCGGGAACACGCCGATCGATTGCACGAAGTTCTCGACCAGCGCCTCGTTGAACCAGGTGCCGGCCCACTGGTACAGGTTCATCAGCGCGTCCTGCAGCGCCTGGGCGTTCGCATAAGGACGCGACGTGATCAGCGCGCTGAAGCAGTCGGCGATGCCGGCGATTCGGCCGTACAGGCAGATCGCGTCGCCGGCCAGGCCGCCGGGGTAGCCCGATCCGTCCAGGCGTTCGTGATGCTGTTCGATGCCCTGGCGCACCTCGTCGGGCAGCGTTTCACGCTGGTTCAGCGATTCGAGGCCGAGCCGCACGTGTTCCTTGACGATCGCGTATTCGGCCGGATTCAGCATGCCGGGCTTTTCGAGCAGCGGCCGCGGCAGCTTGATCTTGCCGACGTCCGCGAGCATGCCGATCATGCCGAGGTTGGCCATCTCGCTGCGCGGCAGTCCCAGGTGGCGGCCCAGCGAGATCATGTACAGCGCGACGCGCACGCCGTGCGTGTAGGTACTGGTGTCTTCGTTGCGCAGGCGCGCGACCCACATCAGCGCATCGGGATTGTCGATGATGCTGCTGACCATGTCATCGACGGCCTGCTTGACGTTGGTGATGTTCGGCACGCCGCCGCTCTTGACGACCTGCGCGAGGTCGGCGAGCGTCTGTTCGCTGCGGTCCATGCTGCGCCGGGCGCGCGGCATTTCTTCGACGACCGGGCGTTGCTCGGGATACGGAGACAGCTTGGTGCCCGGCGGCAGCTCCTTGAGCATGCTGGCTTCCAGGCGCTTGCGGGCGGCCTTGGCGGCCTTCTCGATCTCGGAGTCGCGCGGCCCGCGGCTGAACAGGCTGGCGAGTCCGTCGATCCAGCGGCGCCATCCGCTGCCGCCGCCCTCGGCGCCGCGAATCGTCTGGCCGCCGTTCTGGCTGCGGACCAGTTCGCGAAAGCGTTCGCGCGTCGATTGCGAGACCTTGGCGTCCGAACGCATCTTCAGCGTCTGCACGACGCGGTTGCTCGATGCCGCGGGCTTGGGCGTGCTGGTGATGTCGCCGCCGGAGCCCAGCGAACGGAAATCCTTCTTCTCCTGCTCGCGGATATCGAGGTGGCTGAGCAGTTCGGCTTCGTGGATCCGGTTGGCGGCGCTCGGGTCCGACAGTTCCAGGTCGACGAACGCATAGCGGCAGTACTTGCGCAGCGTCTCCAGCTCGACCTCGCTGTCGAGCAGGAAGCCCTGCAGCAGGAACGGCGTGTCGATCCACGGACGGTCCAGTTCGGCGACGAACATGCCCAGCGTCAGGCGCTGCGCGGTGATCCGGAAGCGCTTGCGCGGGGCGACCGAGGCCGCCAGCACGTCGGCGGGGCCGCCGCGCGCAGGCGTCGACCGCTGCCCGGCGCCGGCGGCCGGCGCGCGTGCCGGCGCACCCGCGCCCGCGCCGCGGGATGGGCTGGTCTTGCTACGGGCCGATACGGAATCTGTGCTCGCCATCGTCTTTCCGGGTCATTCCGAAGACGATGCTAGCGACGGCCCCTTCGCTCGACCACGGCTTCCGGGTCGGGCGGGGGGCGTCGGGCAACATAAGCCGATGGACGGCGGGCGCTCCGGCACGAGCGGGCCGGCGCGCCGTGGCGCGCGGACGCCATGTCGAAACCGGCGCGCCGTCCGGAGGCGACGAGCGGTCCGGGCGATGGAAGCGTCGCCGGCTTCCGCCGCCCCGACGCTCAGCCCTCCCGCAGGCGGTGCAGGATCTCCAGGCTGGGGGCGGCCTGGTTCAGCGTGTAGAAGTGCAGCGAGGACGCGCCCTCGTCGATCAGGCGTGCGCACAGCGCCGTCACCACGTCGAGACCGAACGCGCGGATCGACGCGACGTCATCGCCGAAGCCGGCCAGGCGCTGGCGGATCCACCGTGGGATCTCGGCGCCGCACGCGTCGGAAAAGCGCGCGAGCTGCGTGAAGTTGGTGATCGGCATGATGCCGGGCACCAGCGGCTGCGTGACGCCGCGCGCGGCCACTTCATCGCGAAAGCGCAGGAACGCTTCGGCGTTGAAGAAGTACTGCGTGATGGCCGAATCGGCGCCTGCCTGCATCTTCTGGACGAAGGCGTCCAGGTCGTCTCGCGCCGAACGCGCCTGCGGATGCACCTCGGGGTAAGCGGCGACCTCGATGTGGAACCAGTCGCCGGTCTCCTCGCGGATGAAGCGCACCAGATCGCTGGCATAGCGGAACTCGCCGCCCTTGACGGTGCCCGACGGCAGGTCGCCGCGCAGCGCGACCACCCGGCGGATGCCTTGTTGCCTGAGCATTGCCAACAGCTCGCGCAGCGCCGCTCGCTCGGCGCCGATGCACGAGAGGTGCGGCGCGACCGCGCGCCCTTCGGCGGCGATCTCGAGCACGGCGGCCAGCGTCTTGCTTTGCGTCGAACCGCCGGCGCCATAAGTGACGCTATAGAACTCGGGCGCCTCGGCGTCGAGCTGCTCGCGCACCGCGCGCAGCTTGACCATCCCCTCGGGCGTGTTGGGCGGAAAGAACTCGAAACTGACGGGGGGGATGCTCATCGGATCAGTAGCGGTAGTGGTCGGCCTTGTACGGGCCTTCGACCGGCACGCCGATATATGCCGCCTGGTCGGCCCGCAGCGTCGTCAGTTGCGCGTTCAGCTTCTTCAACTGCAGGCGCGCGACCTTCTCGTCCAGGTGCTTGGGCAGCGTGTAGACGCCGACCGGGTACTTGTCGTGGTGCGCGTACAGCTCGATCTGCGCGATCGTCTGGTTGGCGAACGACGAGCTCATCACGTACGACGGGTGGCCGGTACCGCAGCCCAGGTTCACCAGGCGCCCCTCGGCGAGCAGGATGATGCGCTTGGCCGGCTCGCCGCCCTTCGCGGGGAACAGGATGTGGTCGACCTGCGGCTTGATGTTCTCCCACGTGTACTGCTTGAGCGACGCGACGTCGATCTCGTTGTCGAAGTGGCCGATGTTGCACACGATCGCCTGGTCCTTCATCCGGGCCATGTGGTCGTGCGTGATCACGTGGTAGTTGCCGGTGCAGGTGACGAAGATGTCGGCCTTGTCGGCCGCATAGTCCATCGTGACGACGCGGTAACCTTCCATCGCGGCCTGCAGCGCGCAGATCGGATCGACCTCGGTGACCCACACCTGGGCCGACAGCGCGCGCAGCGCCTGCGCCGAGCCCTTGCCGACGTCACCATAGCCGGCGACCAGCGCGACCTTGCCGGCGACCATCACGTCGGTCGCACGCTTGATGCCGTCGACCAGCGATTCGCGGCAACCGTACAGGTTGTCGAACTTGCTCTTGGTGACCGAGTCGTTGACGTTGATCGCCGGGAACGCTAGCCGGCCTTCCTTGTGCATCTGGTACAGGCGGTGCACGCCAGTGGTGGTTTCCTCGGTGACGCCCAGGATCTTCGGCAGCCGCGTCGAATACCACTTCGGATCGCGCGCCAGCGTCGCCTCGATCGACTTGAACAGGCTGACCGCTTCCTCGCTGTCGGGGTTGGACAGCACGGACCGATCGGTCTCGGCCTTGGCGCCCAGGTGCAGCAGCAGCGTCGCGTCGCCGCCGTCGTCGAGGATCATGTTCGAGTAGCCGCCGTCGGCCCACTCGAAGATCTTGTGCGTGAATTCCCAGTATTCGTCGAGCGATTCGCCCTTGTAGGCGAAGACCGGCACGCCGCTGGCGGCGATCGCGGCGGCCGCGTGATCCTGCGTCGAGAAGATGTTGCACGAGGCCCAGCGCACCTGCGCACCGAGCGCCGTCAGCGTCTCGATCAGCACGGCGGTCTGGATCGTCATGTGCAGCGAGCCGGTGATGCGTGCGCCCTTCAGCGGCTGGCTCTTGGCGAATTCCTCGCGGATCGCCATCAGGCCGGGCATCTCGGTCTCGGCGATGCGGATTTCCTTGCGGCCCCAGTCGGCCAACGACAGGTCGGCGACCCGGTATTCACCGGCGGGCAGCGAGGGGGAGGCGGTTTTCAATACGGCGGACATGCGTCACTCCTGAATGAGGGGGGAGCCGCAGTCGGGGCAGGGCGCGCGAAATGGAAGGCTTCGCGTGCAAACGAGGATCGCCGGAGGGGACGGATGGCTCGCTGCCCCGTGCGCGGGTCACGGGAAGGCGAGCGCCGTTCATGGAACGCCTCAAGCCTGGCGGCTCGCGTCCGGGGGACGGGCGAGGCCGTTGCAGCGCTCCTTGAGGGATCCCGCCAGTTTAGGGGAAACGCGTGCGGGTGTCGATCAGGGCGAGTGCCGATGCGACAGAGCCGGCTGGCATCGCCGTGGGGGTGATATCGTGCCAACGCCCGCATGCGCGGGGGTCGTCCACGGCATCACGGTGGGCCGGCAAACCAACGAAGAACGAAGGGGAAATCGACGATGCGAGTTTCAACATGGGTCGCCGCGGCGGTCGTCGCGATGGCGGGCACGGTGGCGGCGCCTGCGTTCGCGCAGCCGGAAGAAGGGCTGGCTGCGGTTTACACCGACAAGCTGCAGGGGCGCAAGACCGCCAACGGCGAGCGCTATGACCGCAACAAGCTGACGGCCGCGCACCAGACGCTGCCGCTGGGCAGTCGGGCGCGCGTGACCAACGTCAAGAACAACAAATCGGTCGTCGTGCGGATCAACGACCGGGGGCCGACGCAGGCCGGACGCGTGGTCGACCTGTCTCCCAAGGCGGCCGTGGCGATCGGCATCAATCCGCGCGGCATGGGCCAGGTGAGGGTCGAGTCGCTCGGCAAGGCCACGAAGAAATAAGGCCTGGAGGAAATAAGGCCTGGAAACAGGCCCCGGGACGGCCGGGCGAGCGGTACCCGCCGGCGCCTGCCGGCGGGCGAAGGGACCGCCGGCGCTTACCGGACGGCGGCGCGCAGCGCTTCGGCGCGGTCGGTCTGTTCCCAGCTGAACTCGGGTTCTTCGCGACCGAAGTGGCCATAAGCCGCCGTCTTGGCGTAGATCGGGCGCAGCAGGTCGAGCATCTGCACGATGCCCTTCGGACGCAGGTCGAAGTGCTCGCGCACGAGTTGCGCGATGCGCTCGTCGCTGACCGTGCCCGTTCCCTGGGTCGTGACCCACACCGAGGTCGGCTGCGCGACGCCGATCGCGTACGAGATCTGCACGAGGCACTTGCTGGCCAGGCCCGCCGCGACGATGTTCTTGGCGACATAGCGCGCGGCATAGGCGGCCGAACGGTCGACCTTGGACGGATCCTTGCCGGAGAACGCGCCGCCGCCGTGCGGTGCGGCGCCGCCATACGTGTCGACGATGATCTTGCGGCCGGTCAGGCCCGCATCGCCCTGCGGGCCGCCGACGACGAAGCGGCCGGTCGGGTTGATCAGGTACTTGATCGGGCCCTTGATCAGTTCCTTGGGCAGCACCGGCTTGATGATCTCCTCGATCACCGCTTCCTTGAGCTGGCCGTGCTCGACGTCGGGCGCGTGCTGCGTCGACAGCACGACGGTGTCGATCGAGTCGGGGCGGCCGTCGAGGTAGCGCAGCGTGATCTGCGACTTGGCGTCGGGGCGCAGCCACGGCAGGCGGCCGTCGCGGCGCACGTCGGCCTGGCGCTCGACGAGGCGGTGCGCATAGTGCAGCGCGGCCGGCATCAGCGTCGCGGTCTCGTCGCACGCGTAGCCGAACATCAGGCCCTGGTCGCCCGCGCCCTGCTCGAGATCCAATCCCTTGCCCTCGTCGACGCCCTGCGCGATATCCTGGCTCTGGCGACCGTAGGCGACCTGTACCGAGCAGCCCTTATAGTCGATGCCGAACTCGGTGTTGTCGTAGCCGATGCGCTTGATCGTGTCGCGCGCGACCTGGATGTAGTCGACGTTGGCGCCGGTGGTGATCTCGCCGGCCAGCAGCACGAGGCCGGTGGCGCACAGCGTTTCGGCCGCGACGCGCGAATACTTGTCCTGCGCGAGCAGCGCATCGAGGATGGCGTCCGAGATCTGGTCGGCGACCTTGTCGGGGTGGCCTTCGGAGACGGATTCGGAGGTGAACAGATAATCGTTATGAGCCAACACACTTCTCCCAAAAAATGCAGGACAGTGCTGGCCGGGCGCGCGCTTCGTCGGAGAAGCCGATACCAAGGCCAGCGGCGTGCCGACCCTGTATCGAAGCGGCGACGCTTTAGCGGTATTTATGTCGTCGCCCCGCAAGTTGTCCAAATTAAACCGGCGACCTCGGTATTATACGGGCCCCGCGCAAGAACGGCTCAACCACTCGTCAACCCCAGCGCGCCGACATGGTCTTTTTCCTGCGGATGATCGCCCGGCTGCCCCTGTCGTGGATGCAGGGGCTAGGGGCGTTGTGCGGCCTGCTCGCCTATCGGTTGTCCGCCGATTACCGCGGCAAGCTGCGCGCGAACCTGCGCCAGGCGGGGCTGCCGGACGATGGCACGCTGGCCCGTGCCGTCGCCGCGCATACGGGCCGGATGCTCGGCGAAATGCCGTTCGTGTGGTTCCGGCCGTTGCGCACCGTGATGGGGCGGGTCGTCACCGACGACGAGGCCGTGATGGACGCGGCGGCGGCCGAAGGGCGTCCGGTCATCTACCTGACGCCGCACCTGGGCGCGTTCGAGATGACGGCGCGCTACTGCGCGAGCCGCGCGCCGATCACCGTGCTTTTCAAGCCGCCGAAGATCGCGGCGCTGACGCCGGTGCTCAAGGCCGGCCGCGATTTTCCCGGCATGCTGTCGGCACCGGCCAACCTGGGCGGGCTGCGTACGCTGCTGCGCGCGCTGCGCCGCGGCGAGGCGATCGGCCTGTTGCCCGACCAGGTGCCCACCGACGGCGAAGGGCGCTGGGTGCCGTTCTTCGGCCGACCGGCGTTCACCACGACGCTGCCGCAGCGGCTGGCCGAGCAGACCGATGCGGTGGTCGTCATGGTCCATGGCGAGCGCCTGCCGGCCGGCCGCGGCTGGCGTTTCCATGCCCGTCGGCTCGACGGGCCGGCGACGCCCGAAGCCGTCAACCAAGCGATGGAAACGATGATCCTGCGCCTGCCCGACCAATACCTGTGGGGCTACAACCGCTACAAGGTGCCCGCCGGAGTGGCCGGTCCATGAGCGGCGCCCCTCCCGCGCCCGATGCCGGCGCCAAGCGGCGTACCAGCCCGTTCGGCGACGCGCTGATCCGTCTGGCGATCGCCGCGCTCAAGCTGCTGGCGCGTCTGCCTTATCCGTTGTTCCGCCCGATCGGCGAGGCGGTCGGCTCGCTGCTCTGGGTGGTGGCCCGGCCGCGCCGGCGGGTCACGTTGATCAACCTGCGCCTGTGCATGCCGGCGCTGTCCGAACAGGAGCGGCATCGGCTGGGCCGGCGCCACTTCCAGTATTTCGCGCGCAGCTTCTTCGATCGCTTCATCGTCTGGTTCGGCACCGAGCAACGGATCCGGCAATTGGTGTCGCTCGAAGGCTTCGAACACCTGGCGCCTTATCGGGGCAAGCCGGTGATCCTGCTGGCGCCGCACTTCTGCGGCATCGATGCCGGCGGGCTGCGGCTGCAGCTCGATGTCGAAGCGTGCTCGATGTACGCGAATCAGAAGAGCGAACTGCTCAGCGAAGTGATGACGCAGGGCCGCTCGCGCTTCAACGGCGCGCGCATGTACCTGCGCAACGATGGCCTGCGCCCGGTGATCCGGGAGCTGCGCAATGGCGTGCCGTTCTACTTCCTGCCGGACATGGACCTGGGGCCGCGCGACGCGATCTTCGTCCCTTTCTTCGGCGTGCCGGCGGCCACGGTGACCTCGGTCGCGCGGTTGGCGCGGATCACGGGCGCGGTCGTCGTGCCCGTGGTCACGGCGATGACGCCCGACGGCTATCGGATGCGGATGTATCCGGCGTGGACCGACTACCCGGTCGATGATCTGCCGGCCGCCACCCGGTGGATGAACGCGTTCATCGAGGATCGCGTGCGCGAAATGCCTGCGCAGTATCTGTGGAGCCACAAGCGCTTCAAGACGCGACCGCCCGGCGAACCGGGGTTTTATCGTTGATCGGTGATAATCGCGGCATGCGACTGACCTTCACGAAAATGCAGGGTGCCGGCAACGACTTCGTCGTGATCGATGCGACCCGGCAGCCGTTGGCGCTGAGCCCCGCGCAATGGCGGGCGCTGGCCGATCGGCATTTCGGCGTCGGTGCCGACCAGATGCTGGTGGTCGAGCCGCCGACCCGGGCGGGGGTCGATTTCCGCTACCGGATCTTCAACGCCGATGGCGGCGAGGTCGAGCAGTGCGGCAACGGTGCACGCTGCTTCGCGCGCTTCGTGCACGACAAGGGCCTGACTCCTAAGCGCCGCATCCGCGTCGAGACGATGTCCGGTGTCATCGAGCCCGAGATCGGCGACGACGGGCGCGTCACCGTCGACATGGGCGAGCCGGTCTTCGACCCGCCGCGCGTGCCGTTCGATCCGACCGGCCTGGCGTCGCGCGTGCTCGGCGACGACCTGCTGTGGGCGCTGCCGGTCGGCGATCGCGTGGCGCCGGCGCGCGTGCCGTGGCTGTCGGTGCTGTCGATGGGCAACCCGCATGCGGTGCAATTCGTCGACGGCGATGTCGAGCGGGCGCCCGTCGCCGTCGAAGGCCCGCTGATCGAAATGCATCCGGCGTTCGCGCGGCGCGTCAACGCGGGCTTCGCGCAATGCATCGATCGCGGCACGATCCGGCTTCGCGTGTGGGAACGCGGGGCGGGCGAGACGCTGGCCTGCGGGACCGGGGCCTGCGCGGCAGTGGTGGCCGGCATCCGGCGCGGCCTGCTCGATCGGCGCGTCGACGTGCATACGCGCGGCGGCGTGCTGACGATCGCATGGCAGGGGGCGGCGGTATCGATGACGGGCCCGGCCGAAACCGTTTTCGAAGGACAGATCGACCTGGAACGTGTAAACACGTTCCTAGACCGCTTGGCGCCCGGCGCCGGCACTGGCGAGCCCAAAGCATGACCATTGAATCCCTGGATCCGAACGATGTCGCGCGTTACCTGAGCGAGCATCCTGATTTCTTCCAAGCGTTTCCCGACGTGCTCGGCAACGTGACGATCCCCGCCGCGCATGGCGGTCGGGCGATCTCGCTGCACGAGCGCCAGCTCGAGGTGCTGCGCGAGCGCAATCGCCAGCAGGAGGCGCGTCTCGTCGAGCTGATCCGCATCGGTCAGGAGAACGACGTGCTGGCCGAGCGCCTGCAGCAGTGGACGCGGCAACTGCTGCTCGAAAGCGATGCGGTGCGCCTGCCGTCGGTGGTGACCGAGGGGCTGGCCGGCATCTTCTCCGTGCCGCAGGTCGCGCTGCGGCTGTGGAACGTGCGCGACGCGCATCGCTCGCAGGCGTTCGCCGCGCCGATCGATGCGGACATCATCACGCTGGCCGCGGGCATGCGCCAGCCGTACTGCGGCCCCAACGCCGAGTTCCTGGCAGCCGCGTGGTTGCCAGGCGAAGGGCGCGAGACACGGTCGCTCGCGCTGATTCCGCTGCACGAGGGGCAGAGCGGCGATATGCGGGTGTTCGGCCTGCTGGTACTCGGCTCACCCGATCCGGATCGCTTCACGACCAGCATGGGCACCGCGTTCCTCGAGCGGATCGGCGAGATCGCCGGCGCCGCGCTGTCGCGCTTGGCCGGCTAGCGTGGACAAGTCCTAGGCCTATCGGCATCGCGCCGGACGCACGGATGGCTCTCCCCGCTGCGGACCATGGTCAACAGGCCGACGTCGACGCCTATCTGCAATGGCTGCGCACCGAACGCGGTTATTCGGCGCACACGATCGCCGCGTATCGGATCGAGCTGCAGGCTCTCGGCGCGGCCGGCGGCGGGCGCGCGTGGCAGGACTGGACCGAGCACGACGTGCGCCGGTGGGTCGCGCAGGCGATGCGCGACGAACGGGCGCCGCGCTCGATCGCGCGCCGGCTATCGTGCTGGCGCGGCTTTTTCGACTGGCTGGGCGAACGGCATCGCGTGACGGTGAACCCGGCGCGCGGCGTGCGTGCGCCGCGGCCTCCGAAGCGCCTGCCCAAGGCTCTGCCGCCGGACATGGCCGTGCGCCTCGTCGGGTTCGACCCATCGGAGCATACGCCGCCGAGCGAGGGCCGCGACAGTCGCGGCATCCACGACGGCGGTGACGATGCATTGCTGCGCGACAAGGCGATCGTCGAGTTGTTGTACTCGTCGGGACTTCGACTGTCCGAACTGACCGGCCTCGATCATCGCTATGTCGAGCAAGGGCCTTACCGGTCGGCGGGATGGATCGATCTGGCGCAGGCCGACGCGACGGTATGGGGAAAAGGGGGTAAGCGCCGGACGGTGCCGATCGGTTCGCAGGCGATGGCCGCGCTAAGGGCATGGCTGCCGGTGCGCGAGCGGTGGTCGGAGGCGCTGGCACCCCGCATGGCTGCCGCGCTGGACGATGGCGATCGCGCAGCGCTGTTCATCGGCGCCAACGGTCGAAGGCTGGCAGGGCGCGCGGTGCAGCGGCTGGTCAAACGGCTGGCGCTGCGCCTGGGCATCGAGACCGACGTGCATCCGCACGTGCTGCGGCATTCTTTCGCCAGCCATTTGCTGCAATCGAGCGGTGATCTGCGCGCGGTGCAGGAATTGTTGGGGCACGCGAGCATCGCGACCACGCAGGTCTACACGTCGTTGGATTTCCAGCGGCTGGCCGCGGTCTATGACGCCGCGCATCCGCGGGCACGCCGGAAGACGCCCTGATCTTTGCGTTGAGTGGTCATTAGGTCGCTGCTGCCGACCTTTGCGTGAGGTTG
>JAKPAM010000063.1 GCA_029779435.1 Pseudomonadota bacterium
GGCTTCGGCGCGTTCGCACTGAACACGATCGGCACCGTCGCGCGCAACTTCCCGGCGCCGCGCAAGTGCGCCGAGGCGGTGATCGCCGCGGCGACCAAGCCGTTCGAGCAGGGCATGAAGATCGAGCGCGACGGATTCAACGAATTGGTGCTGACGCCAGAATCGCGCGCGCTGCGCCATGCGTTTTTCGCCGAGCGCACGGCGAGCAAGATCCCCGATGTGCCCGAGGACACGCCGCTGCGTCCGATCAAGGCGGCCGCGGTCATCGGCGCCGGCACGATGGGGGGCGGCATCACGATGAATTTCGTCAACGCCGGCATCCCGGTGACGCTGCTCGAGATGAAGCAGGAAGCGCTGGACAAGGGGCTGGCGACGATCCGCAAGAACTACGAGAACACCGCCAAGAAGGGCCGCATCAAGCCCGAGGACGTCGAAAAACGGATGGGCCTGATCAAGCCGACGCTGTCGTACGACGACATCGCGCAGGCGGACATCGTCGTCGAGGCGGTATTCGAGGACATGCCGGTCAAGGAACAGGTTTTCCGCAAGCTCGATGCCGTGATGAAGCCCGGCGCGATCCTGGCCACCAACACGTCGACGCTGGACGTCGACAAGATCGCCGCGTTCACGAAGCGCCCGCAGGACGTCATCGGCACGCACTTCTTCAGCCCGGCCAACGTGATGAAGCTGCTGGAGATCGTGCGCGGCGCCAAGACCGCCAAGGACGTGCTGGCCACGACGATGAAGCTGTCCAAGGCGATCAAGAAGATCGGCGTCGTCTCGGGCGTGTGCGATGGCTTCATCGGCAACCGGATGGTCGAGCAGTACAGCCGCCAGGGCCTGTACATGCTCGAAGAGGGCGCGACGCCGCAGCAGGTCGACAAGGCGATCGAGCGCTTCGGTTTCGCGATGGGCCCGTTCCGGATGGCCGACTTGGCCGGCAACGACGTCGGCTGGTACATCCGCAAGCGCCGCTATGCCGAGCGGCCCGACATGCAGTACCCGAAGATCGCCGACAAGCTGTGCGAGCTGGGCCGCTTCGGGCAGAAGACCGGCGCGGGCTGGTACCGCTACGAGGCGGGCAAGCGCGACGCGATTCCCGATCCGGTCGTCGAGAAGCTGATCACCGACCATCGCGCCGAGATCGGCATCGCGCCGCGCAAGCTCAGCGACGACGAGATCGTGCATCGGCTGGTGTTCGCGCTCGTCAACGAAGGCGCCAAGATCCTCGAAGAGGGCATTGCGCTGCGCGCGTCGGACATCGACATGATCTACCTGAGCGGCTATGGGTTCCCGTTGTTCCGCGGTGGCCCGATGCTCTACGCCGACCAGGTCGGGCTGTACAACGTCGCCAACCGGATGCGCCAGTTCGCCGCGAATCCGCACGGCGATCGCGCGTTCTGGACGCCCGCGCCGCTGATCCAGCAGCTGGTCGGGCAGGACAAGGGTTTCAACGATTAGGGCGTGTCGACGCCAAGCCCTCCCCAATTTCCACCGAGGAATCATCATGCGTGAAGCAGTGATCGTATCGACCGCGCGTACCGGCCTGGCCAAGTCCTGGCGCGGCGCGCTGAACATGACCCATGGCGCGACGATGGGCGGACACGTCGTGCGCGCCGCGATCGAGCGCGCGGGCATCGAGGCCGGCGAGGTCGAGGATGTATTGATGGGCTGCGCGACGCCCGAAGGCGCGACCGGCTCCAACATCGCCCGCCAGATCGCGCTGATGGCCGGCTGCCCGGTGACGGTGTCGGGCGTGACGATCAACCGGTTCTGCTCTTCGGGACTGCAGACGATCGCGATGGCCGCGCAGCGCGTCATCGCGGGCGAGGGCGACGTCTTCGTGGCCGGCGGCGTCGAGTCGATCTCGTGCGTGCAGAACGGCACCAATACGCACATGCTGGTCGACCCGGCCCTCAAGGCGAAGAAGCCCGAGATCTACTGGCCGATGCTGCAGACGGCCGAGATGGTCGCCAAGCGCTACGGCATCGGCCGGCAAGTCCAGGACGAGTACGGCGTGCAGAGCCAGCAGCGGGCCGTCGCCGCGGCCGAAGCCGGCAAGTTCAAGGACGAGATCGTGCCGATCACGGTCCGCATGGCCACCGCCGACAAGGCCACCGGCCAGTTGATGACGCGCGAGGTCACGCTCGACGACGACGAGGGCCGGCGTCCCGGCACCACGTATGAAAGCGTCTCGCAGATCAAGCCGGCGATCCCGGGCGGCGTCATCGCGGCGGGCAATGCCAGCCAGTTCTCGGACGGGGCGGGCGCGGTCGTCGTGATGGAAGCGAGCCTGGCCGAGAAGAAGGGCCTGAAGCCGCTGGGCGCTTTCCGCGGCTTCGCGGTGGCCGGCTGCGAGCCCGACGAGATGGGCATCGGTCCGGTGTTCGCGGTGCCCAAGCTGCTGCAGCGCGCGGGCAGGAAGGTCTCCGACATCGACCTGTGGGAATTGAACGAAGCCTTCGCGGTGCAGGTACTGTATTGCCGCGACAAGCTCGGGATTCCCGCCGACCGGCTCAACGTCAACGGCGGCGCCATCGCGGTCGGCCATCCTTATGGCGTCAGCGGCCAGCGCCTGACCGGCCATGCGCTGATCGAGGGCCGCCGTCGCGGCGCCAAGCTCGCGGTCGTCACGATGTGCATCGGCGGCGGCATGGGCGCCGCCGGCCTGTTCGAGGTGTTTTGAGAACCGATGACCGCCGCACCGATGACGATTTACGGCAGGAGCATGCATGGCTGAACTGATCCTGTCCCGCCGGGACATGGCGTTCCTGCTGCACGAGTGGTTGGACAGCGCGGCGCTGACCCGCTATCCGCGGTTCGCCGATCACTCGCGCGAGACCTTCGACGCGGTGCTCGACCTGTGCGAGCGGATCGCGACCGATCATTTCTATCCGATCAACCCGTTGCTGGACGAGGACGAGCCGCGCTTCGACGGCGAATCGGTGACGACGCCCGACGCGCTCAAGCCGGCGCTGCGCGCGTTCATCGACGCCGGGCTGACGGCGGCCGGACAGGACGAAGCCGATGGCGGCATGCAGTTGCCGTGCCTGGTCGACAAGGCCGGCTTCGCATGGTTCAACGCCGCCAGCGTGGCGGCGGCCGCTTATCCGCTATTGACGATCGGCAATGCCAACGTGCTGCGCCGCTTCGCGACGCCGGCACAGCGGGACGCCTACTACTGTCCGATGCTCGAAGGGCGGTTCTTCGGCACGATGTGCCTGTCCGAGCCGCAGGCCGGCTCATCGCTGTCCGACATCCGCACCCGCGCCGAACCCCGGCCGGACGGGACTTACCGGCTGTTCGGCAACAAGATGTGGATCTCGGGCGGTGATCAGGATCTGTCCGGGAACATCGTGCACCTGGTGCTGGCCAAGGTCCCGGGCCCCGACGGCAAGCCGATCCCGGGCGTCAAGGGCATCTCGCTGTTCATCGTGCCCAAGATCGTCGTCGAAGCGGGCGATGGCGCGCAGCCCGGCGAGCGCAACGATGTCGTCGTCGCGGGGCTCAATCACAAGATGGGTTACCGCGGCACGACCAACTGCCTGCTGAACTTCGGTGAAGGGCGTCATCGACCCGGTGGGCAAGCCGGCGCGATCGGTTTCCTGATCGGCCCGCTCCACCAGGGGCTCGCATGCATGTTCCACATGATGAACGAGGCGCGGATCGGTGTCGGCCTGGGCGCGGTCACCACCGGCTATTCGGCCTACCTGCACGCGCTCGACTACGCGCGGTCGCGGCCGCAGGGGCGCCCGCCGCAGGGCAAGGACCCGGCCAGCCCGCAGGTGCCGATCATCCAGCATGCCGACATACGGCGCATGCTGCTGGCCGCCAAGTCCTACGTCGAGGGCGGCCTGGCGCTGAACCTGTATTGCGCGCGGCTCGTCGACGAACAGCAGCACGATCCGGCCGCGGCGGTGCGCGAGCAGGCCGGCACGCTGCTCGAACTGCTGACGCCGATCGCCAAGAGCTGGCCATCGCAGTGGGGACAGGAGGCCAACAGCCTGGCGATCCAGGTGCATGGCGGCTATGGCTACACGCGCGACTACCGCGTCGAGCAGCTCTACCGCGACCAGCGCCTGAACCCCATCCACGAAGGCACGCACGGCATCCAGGCGATCGACCTGCTCGGCCGCAAGGTCCGATTGCAGGGCGGCGAGGCCTTGCGCCTGCTGATCGCTCGCCAGCGCGATACCATCGAGCGTCTGCGCGCGCTGCCGCCGGACGTGGCCGCCGAGTGGCTGACGCTGGCCGAAGGCCTGATCGCGCGTTCGGCCCGCATCGAAGCGACGGTCGCCCGGCTGTACGAGGCGCCGGACCTGGACCGGACGCTGGCCAACGCCAGCCTGTTCCTGGAAGCGTTCGGGCACTGGGTCGTCGCATGGATCTGGCTCGACCAGGCCCGCGCGGTGCTGGCTGCCGGCGGTGCCGCCGTGGCGTCGGCAGGCTCGCCCGCTGCCGCGTCGGCTTCCGTGCCGGCTTCGGCGGAGCCGGGCGGCGACGCGGCGTTCTACGCGGGCAAGCTGCAGGCGGCGCGCTACTTCCTGCGCTGGGAGCTGCCGCGCATCGATCCGTGGCTGGACGTGCTCGACGATCTCGATACGACCACTCTGGACATGCAGCCGACGTGGTTCTGACGTTCGCCCCCCTGTTCTACCCAACACACCAGAGGAGACAAGACGATGACGACCAACGAACGCAATCAGGGCTGGGTCCTGGCACGCCGGCCCAAGGGGCCGGTCACGCCTGAAGACTTCCGACTCGAATCGACCGACCTGCCGACGATCGGCGACGGCGAAGTGCTGGTACGCAACCACTACCTGTCGCTCGATCCGTACATGCGCGGACGGATGGATGACGCCAAGTCGTACGCGGCCTCGCAGCCGCTGGACAAGGTGATGGGCGGCGGGACGGTCGGCGAGGTCGTCCAAAGCCGCAGCAGCCGCCTGAAGGTCGGCGACAAGGTGGTCGGCATGGGCGGCTGGCAGTCGTTCTCGGCGGGCCGCGACGAGGGCTTCAAGAAGGTCGATACGACGCGGGTGCCGCTCCAGGCCTACCTGGGCGTGGTCGGCATGCCGGGGGTCACCGCCTGGCACGGCCTGAACGAGATCATCGCGCCGAAGGCCGGCGAGACCGTCGTCGTGTCGGCGGCCAGCGGCGCGGTCGGCGCGACGGTCGGGCAACTGGCCAAGCTCAAGGGCTGCCGCGTCGTCGGCGTCGCCGGCGGCGCCGAGAAGTGCCGGGCGGTCGTCGAGGAATTCGGCTTCGATGCCTGCATCGACTACAAGGCCGGCAATCTCGACAAGGACCTGAAGGCGGCGGTGCCCGATGGCATCGACGGCTACTTCGAGAACGTCGGCGGCGCCGTGCTCGACGCGGTGCTCAAGCGCTTCAACGCGTTCGGCCGCATCGCGATCTGCGGACTGATCGCCGGCTACAGCGGCGAAGCGATCCCGGTCCATCAGTTCCGTTCGGTGCTGGTCAACCGGCTCAAGCTCGAGGGCTTCATCGTGTCCGAGCACCCGGCGTCCTGGCCCAAGGCGCTGGCGGAATTGGAAGAACTCGTCGGCAGCGGCCGGATGAAGTACCGCGAGACGGTGTCGGACGGCCTGGCCAGCGCGCCCGAGGCGTTCATCGGCCTGCTCAAGGGCCAGAACTTCGGCAAGCAACTGGTCAAGCTGATCTGAGAACGCGTGAACGAATCAGCGACAACCGCCCGACGTGCCGTGACGACGCCGCCCATCGCTACGGATGCTTGCCGTATCGCGCGGCGATATGGCTGCGCTTCGCGCCTCGATCGGTGCCGCCCCGGCGTGCCGCTCGAGCATGCCCGACTCGTTCACCGGTTCTGACATGACCGCCGAACGATCGGCGATGCGGTTGGTCCTCGGCGACTGGCTGGCGATGCAGCCCGACGCCAGCCGCGTGCGCGAGGCCGTGTTCGTGCACGAGCAGGGCATCCCGATCGAGCTGGAATGGGACGAGTGGGATCCGCGGTCGCTGCACTGCGTCGCTTATGACGGCGGCGCGGCCGTGGCCACCGGCCGCCTGCTGCCCGATGGCCACATCGGCCGGATGGCGGTGCTCAAGCCGCACCGCAGTGCCCGGCTGGGCGGCAAGGTGCTCGAAGCGCTGATCGCGGCGGGCCGCGAACGCGGACATCGCAGCTTCGAACTGAGCGCGCAGCAGTACGTCGCGCACTTCTACCGCCGGCACGGCTTCGCGCAGATCGGCGAACCTTATGACGAAGTCGGCATCCCTCACGTGCGGATGCGGCTGGACGACAGCTTGCCGCGCCAGAGCGAGATCGTCGAACGCGAGTGGGAGACCACCCGCCCGGACGGCACGCGCCTCTTTCAACGCGAATGGCTGCCCGCCGAAGGGGAGCCGAACGGCTGCGTATACGTGTTCCATGGCCTGGGCGAGCACAGCGGGCGCTACACGGCACTGGCCCGGCAGCTCTGCGCATGGGGCTGGCAGGTGCGCGCGCACGACCACCGTGGCCATGGGCGCTCCGCCGGCCGCCGGGGAACCCTCGCACGGGACAACGACCTGCTCGACGACGGCCTGGCGCTGCTGACGGACTTCCAGGACCAGTTGCGCCAGAAGCCCGTGCTGCTCGGGCACAGCCTGGGCGGCGCGCTGGCCGCGCAACTGGCAGCCGTGCACCAGGCATCGCTGCGTGCGCTGGTGCTGTCGTCCCCGGCGCTGATGCTGTCGCTGTCGTCGGCCACGCGCTGGCAGATCCGCGTGATGCATCGGCTGGCGCCCGACCTCGCCGTGCCCAGCCGGCTCGATGCCAGCAGGCTGTCGCACGATCGGGCCTCGGTTCAGGCTTATCGCAACGATCCGCTCGTCCACGATCGCGTGACAGGGCGGCTGATGACCTGGTTGCTGGCCGCCGGCGAACAGGCCTTGGCGCAAGCCCCGTCGCTGGCGATTCCGGTGCTGCTGCTGGTCGCCGGCGCCGACCAGCTCGTCGACCCCGCGGGGAGCCGGCATTTCGTCGAGCGCGCCACCGCGGGACCCGCGACGCCGAGGGCCCCGGTGACGCTCAAGTGGTACGACGGCCTGTACCACGAACTGATCCATGAACGCGCCGAGGATCGGCAGCGCGTCATCGACGACCTGCGCGGCTGGCTCGCATCGTTGCCGCGCTAGTGGGCTGATCGCCGGTCATCCTAATGCCACTGCAGGCCGAATCGTGAATGCCGGTGTGTGAAGCGCCCGTCGGGTTCGAAGCTACGCTCGATGTAGTCGACCCGGTGCTGGCGATCGATCAGCACGACCGTCGACGCCCGGGTGCCATAAGCCTGAGTCGCGATGAAGGCCGGTGCGAGGAACCGTTCGTGCAGCAGCCCGACGCCGGTATCCGGCAGATGTTCGTCGGAGGGGCACCGGCGATCGGCCAGCGCCTCGAACAACATCGATTCGATGTCGCGCTCGTCGTCGATCGACATCGTGCGTTCGATCGTCTCGGTCAACCGGACGGCCTTGGGCCATGCGGTGTCGAGCAGCGCGTTGGATACGCTGTGCACCCCGGCGGCTATGGGCTGATCGACGGCCGTGAATCGCTCGCCGTCGGCCGTGACGCGGTTGCTCAGCCACCAGCCGCGCGCCCGCGTCGCGTCGAGCGAGAACAGCAGCAGGTTGAAGCCGGCGTACGCCGGGGCGGCCGCGACGACGCGCGCCCGCTGCCGGGCGATGAAACGCTCGCGCTCGACGTCGGACATCGACCGCGGCGAGACGAAATCGCCGACCAACGCGCCCCGCGACGGCAGGCCGGCCGCCGCCGCGGCAGCCCGCGCATCGGCCGGCTGCCGATAGTTGGTGACCGCCGCCATCCGGCCATCGCGGTGCAGCGCCATCCAGCTACCGCCGGCCAGCAGATCCCGTCCGCCATGGACGTCGTCCTGCCGCGGCCACCAGCCGGCCGGCTGCGTCGGGCGGGCATAGGCCTCGTCGCGGTTGGCGGCGAGGATCAGGCGATAGTCGGGATGGCAGTCGAGCGCGAATCCGATCAGGCACATCGCGAGGGCGCCGTCATCGCTTGATCTCTCATCGCTTGATCTCATAAGGCAGCGGCAATACCTGGACGTCCGCGTCACCGATCCGCACGCCGGCCTGCTCGACTGCGCCGATCTGCGACTCGAACAGCACATCGACGCCGCCGTCGGGAGCCGGCGCGCTGATGACGACCTGGCCGCTCGGCTCGCCCCCGGCCCGCGGCATGACATCCTGGCCGGGAGACGGCAGCGCGGCCGCCGCATCGACGGCCAGATGCCCGATGAACATCCGGCGCTTGAGCTTGCCCAGATACTGGCTGCGCGCGACGATCTCCTGGCCCGGATAGCAGCCCTTCTTGAAGTTGACGCCGCCGACGGCCTCGAAGTTGACCATCTGCGGTACGAACAGCTCGGCGCTGCCCGGAAACAGACGCGCGATGCCCGCGCGGACCTCGGTCCACTGCCACAACGCGGTGTCGCGCACCGGTCCGGCCGCACGCAAAGCTGCGAGCCGTCCTTCGACCGCGCGGCCGACCGTCGAGCCCTCCGCCGCCGAGCCGCCGTTCGCCGACTCGTCTCCCGCGCCATCCAGCGGCAGCCAGAGCATCACGCGCGCCACGCCCGCCGGGGCGTCGGGCAACGCGATCGCGATCGGCCCGTGATCCTGGTCGGGGAGGCGCGAGACGGCCATCGCCGGGCCAGGACGCGGCAGGCCGACCGCGGCCAGTGCCGGGTCGATCGTATCGCCGAGCAGGCCGAACGCCAGCCAGCCCGCCGATGCATCGGCGACCCTGGCCTTGGCCCGGAGCACGTACATCGACAGCCGCTTGCGCAGCGCCTCGGCCTGCGTCCGCGCGACGGCCAGCGCGAATCCGTCGGGCCGCGACCATGCGAGCGCGGTCGTCAGGAGCCGGCCCTTGGGCGTGCAATAACCGGCCCAGCGCGCCTCGCCGGCGGTCATCGACAGCACGTCGTTGGTCAACTGGTTCTGCAGGAACGTCCCCGCATCCGCGCCATCGGCCGTCAGCAGGCCATAGTCGGGCAGCGGGCACAGGCCCCGGACCGTCGCGCCCGCGTCGGCGGCAGCCGCGACCGCCGCCTGGAACGACGGACCTTGCGGGCCCGGCCGCAGCGAACCGCCGAGCGCCTGCATCAACGCAGCCAGCGGCGTCCAGCCGGGGTGCGCGGGGTCGAACGGCACGGGCGCGGCCGGCCCGGCGGGGGGCCTCGCGGCGGGAGAGGGCGGAAGGGACGGCGTGTTCATCGGTCTATTATAGGAACACGACAGGCTGTGGGATCGGATCCGTAACGATGCAAGGGGTGTTCACGACGTTCAAGCGCATGGTGGTGGCCATCGTCGCGCTCGGGGTGTTGGCCGCGGGCGGCATCGCCGCGTGGGGATGGTATCGGTACGACGTCGCCGACCTGGGATTCGACACGTATCCGGTGCGCATTCTCGTGGCCAAGGGCGCCGGCCCGCTGGCGATCACGAACGAGCTCAATCGCAAGGGCGCCTCGGTGCCGCCCTGGCTGGTTCGCTGGGCGTTCCGGCTGCGCGGCGGCCTGGAAGGCATGAAGTCCGGCCTCTACCAGATCGACCGGCCCGAATCGCTACGGGCGGTGCTCGACCGGCTGTACAGCGGACGTGTGACATTCGAAGACATCCGCCTGATCGAAGGCTGGACGGTGCGCCAGATCCGCGCGCAGATCGACCAGCATCCGGATCTGGCCCACGACACGCGCGGCCTGAGCGAGCGAGAGCTGCTCGCGCGGATCGGCGCCAGCGAACCGTCGCTCGAAGGTCTGCTTTTCCCGAGCACGTATTTCTTCTCGCCAGGCAGCAGCGACGTCGAGCTCTACAAGCAGGCCTACCGGCAAATGCAGAAAGTGCTCGACGAGGCCTGGGCGCAGCGCGTGCCGGACCTGCCGCTGCGGACGCCTTATGAAGCGCTGGTGCTGGCATCGATCGTCGAGAAGGAAACCGGGCTCGAGTCCGATCGCGACAAGGTGGCGGCGGTCTTCGTCAACCGCCTGCGCAAGCGGATGATGCTGCAGAGCGATCCGACGACGATCTATGGGCTCGGCGAGCGGTTCGACGGCAATCTGCGCCGATCGCATCTGCAGGCCGACACGCCCTACAACACGTATACCCGCACCGGACTGCCGCCGACGCCGATCGCCGCACCGGGCCGGTCCTCGTTGCTCGCGACGCTGCGGCCGGCATCGACCAGCGCGCTGTATTTCGTCGCGCGCGGCGACGGCACCAGTGAATTCTCCGATGACCTGCCCGCCCACAACAGGGCCGTCAGCCGCTATCAACTGAAACGCAACTGAAGGCCTCTCGATTCAAGGCCCCGTTCTGAAAGCCCCGTTCTGAAAGCCCCGTTCTGAAAGCCTCATTCTGAAAGCTCCATTTTGAACGCTCCATTCGAAGGCCCCGTTCGACGCGCGGCCGACCGATGACATGACCCAGACCGACGATTCCTCCCTTGCGTCCCGCGCCGTCGCACCCGGACGCTTCATCACGTTCGAGGGCATCGACGGCGCCGGCAAGAGTTCCGTGATCGCCTGGTTCGCCGAGCGCCTGCGCGCGCACGGGCTCGACGCCGTCTCGACGCGCGAGCCCGGCGGCGTGCCGTTCGCCGAAGCGCTGCGCCAGATGATGCTGCACGATGCGATGCGGCCCGAGACCGAGACGCTGCTGGCGTTCGCCGCCCGCGCCGAGCACCTGGCGCAAAAGATCGAGCCTGCGCTGGCGGCCGGCCGGTGGGTGCTGTGCGACCGGTTCACGGACTCGACCTTCGCGTACCAGGGCGCGGGGCGGGGCGTCGACTGGGCGACGCTCGAATCGCTGGAACGCTTCGTCCATCCGCAGCGGCAGCCGGACCGGACCTACCTGTTCGACCTGCCGCCCGAGGAAGCCGCCAGGCGTCGCGCGGCCGTGCGCGCCGCCGACCGCTTCGAAGCACAGGACGTCGCGTTCTTCCAGCGTGTGCGCGACGGTTACCTGCGGCGCCGGCAGGCGGCACCCGACCGGATCCGGCTCATCGACGCCGGGGCCGATCCCGAGGCCGTCCGGCGCCAGCTCGCCGACGACCTGCGATCACTGGGGATCCGATGAGCGCCGCCATGCCCCTGCCGGACCTGCCGTGGCTCGATGCGCCGCTGGATGCGATCCTGCGCCGGCGCGACACGCTGCCGCACGCCCTGCTGCTCGATGGCCCGCCCGGCGTCGGCAAGTCGGCGCTGGCCACGCAGGCCGCCGCCGCGCTGCTGTGCGAAACCCCGACCGCCGAAGGCCGGGCCTGCGGGCACTGTCTGGCTTGCGGTTGGTTCGCGCAAGGCAACCATCCGGACCTGCGGCGCGTCTCGCCGATCGACGAGGAAACGGCGGAGCGCTCGGGCGCCGGCGTCAAGGCCAGCAAGGACATCCGTATCCAGCAGATCCGTGAACTGGCCGGATTCGTCGGCGTCGGCACGCACCGGGGAGGGCGGCGGATCGTGCTGCTGGATCCGGCCGATGCATTGAACCTCGAATCGGCCAACGCCCTGCTCAAGACGCTCGAAGAACCGACCCCGTCGACCCATTTCATCGTCGTGGCGCGCCGCCGGCAGACGCTGCCCGCGACGATCGTCTCCCGCTGCGTGCGGGTCGACGTTGCCGGCCCCACGCCCGAACAGGCGTTGGCCTGGCTGCGACGCACCCGAAGCCTGGACGCAGAAGGGGCCGAGCTGTGGCTGGCCGCCGCCGGCGGCTCGCCGCTGCGCGCCTGGTCGCTTGCCGACGACGAACAAGGGGCCGTCCATCGGAAGACCCTGGAAGTGCTGGCGCGGCTGCCCGAGACTGGTGTGGCTGCCAGCGCCGATGTCCTGGCCCTGCGTCCCGCGGCCGAATGGGTCGAGGTCATGCAGGCCTGGGTAGCGGATCTGGGACGCTGCCGCCTGGGCGCTCCGGCACGCCGTTTCGTCTCGCAGCACGCGCGACTCGAACGGCTGGCGCGGCAGGCCCATCCGGAGCGGCTGGCCCGGTTCGCGGGCTGGCTCGATCAGCAGAGCGCGGTCGCCAGTCATCCGCTGAACGCGCGGTTGTTCTGCGAACGCGTATTGATGCAGTACGAACAAATATTCGCGGCTTGATCTCCGCCACGTGAACAGGTTCCGACGAGCATGACGACCGCCCGATCCGCGCCAACGCGCCCACCGACGCCCGGCGCAGCCCCGGCCGTACACCGCCCCACGGTCCTGTCCTTGTCGATCAAGGAAAAATCGGCGCTGGCGGCGGCTTACATGCCCTTCATCCGCGGGGGCGGCCTGTTCGTGCCCACCACCCGGCCCGCGCGGCTCGGCGACGACGTCTACGCGCTGATCTCGCTGATCGACGACCATACCAAGCTGCCGATCCCGGGCAAGATCATCTGGATCACCCCGGCCGGGACGCCTGGACGGGCTCAAGGCATCGGCATCCAGTTCGCCGAGGACGAAGCCGGCGAAGCGGCGCGGGCGCGGATCGAAGGGCTGATCGGCGGTGTCTCGAAGGGCACGCGCGTCTCGCACACGATCTGAACGCGCGCGAAACGCGTCGGGGCGCCTGTCCGGGGCCCGATCACACTACGGGTCAGGCGAATCACTCGACGCTTCGTTGGGATCGGCGCCGATTCGAGCCCGCCGCTGCGTAGCAAATGCTCGCCATAGCACCGCTATGGCTGTGCTTTGCGCCTTGGTGCACGCTCGAATAGGACTTCACGCGGGTTCGATCTTCGCGTTAACAGGCCCTAGAATGCCCGGATGTACATCGACTCTCACTGCCACCTCGATTTTCCCGACCTGCGCGAGCGGGTCGACGACCTGCTGCGTCGAATGATGGAGAACGACGTCGATCGCGCGCTGTGCGTCGCCGTCAACCTGGCCGATTACCCGAACGTGCTGGCGCTGGCCGAACGCCATGACCGGCTCGACGCGTCGGTCGGCGTCCATCCCGACTACCAGGACGTCGAGGAGCCGACCGTCGACGGGCTGTGCGAACAGGCGCGGCATCCGAAGGTCGTCGCGATCGGCGAGACCGGGCTCGACTACTACCGGCTCGACGGCGATCTCGAATGGCAGCGCGAGCGCTTCCGCGTCCACATCCGGGCCGCGCGGCGGGCGGGCCTGCCGCTGATCATCCACACGCGCGCCGCCGCCGCCGACACGCTGGCGATCATGCGCGAGGAGGGCGCCGACCAGGCCGGAGGCGTCATGCACTGCTTCACCGAGGACTGGCCCACGGCCCGCGCGGCGCTGGACCTGGGTTTTCACATCTCGTTCTCCGGTATCGTGACGTTCAAGAGCGCGGCCGACCTGCGCGAGGTCGCCGCCCAGGTGCCCGCCGATCGCCTGCTGATCGAAACCGACTCGCCGTACCTCGCACCGGTCCCGTTTCGCGGCAAGACCAACGAGCCCGCGTACGTCAAGCACGTCGCCGCCTGCCTGGCGCAAGTCCGCCAGACGACGCCGGAATCGATCGGGCAATCGACGTCGGATAATTTCTTTCATCTTTTCAAAAAGATAAAGCACTGATTTGATGTCACTCATCAAGATATGGCGTCGCACTCGGCGCGCGATCACGCGGCGCTCCGGCGCAGGAATTCCCCCGGCCGGCGCTGGCAGCGAAGACCGCGCGGCAGCACGGAGCGAGGACGAGGCCGCGAGCGCAGCGATCAAGGGGACCGCCCGCAGAGCGGCCAGCCGTGCCGCGAGCCGGACCCTGGCGGCCGGCACGATCGCGGCGGCCGCGGTGCCAGCGATCGTCAGTCCGGTGATGGCGGCCGACGCCGGCTCCGCGCTGGTCCTCTCCGCCCGCGCCAACCAGGTCTCGGCCGTGCGCAACGCATTGCGGGCCGGCCTCGATCCGAACAGCGCCAGCCCCGAATACGGTCCCGCGATCGTCGCCGCGGCGTTCAACCAGGCATGGGAGGCGGTCGGCATATTGGCCAAGGCCCGCGGCATCGACCTGGAACGGACCAACGCGCGCGACGAGACCGCGCTGATGCTGGCCGCGCTGCATGGCCAGTTCGATACCGCCAAACTGCTGGTCGAGGCGGGCGCCGAGGTCAATCGCGCCGGCTGGACACCGTTGCACTATGCGGTGGTCAGCGGCAATGTCGACCTGGTCAGATACCTGCTGGAACAGAGCGCGTACATCGACGCGCAGTCGCCGAACGCCACGACCCCGCTGATGATGGCCGCACGGCAAAAGCTGCCGTCGCTCGCCGAACTGCTGATCGAGGAGGGCGCCGATCCCACGCCCCGCAACCAGTCGGGGCTTAGTGCCGCCGATTATTTCGAACGCAACGGCGACACGGAACACGCGAAGTGGCTGCGCGAACGGGCTCGCGCATTCGAAGAACGCTACGGCACCGAGGCGGCGCCGAAGTTCACGAGCCCGCGCTAGGGCCTGGTAACGCTAAGATCGACCCCGCGCCACCAGCATCACCAGCTTGAGCCCGGCCGGTTCACCGACATCCGCACTGATCTGATCGAAGACGACGCGGCCCCAGCGTGCGTGATGGAAGCGGCGTTCCCCGCCTTCGCGCCGCAGCACCTGCTGCGCTCCCCAGATCTCCGCGAAAACCGGGCTGCCCGACGCCAGTTCCTCGACCAGCGCCGCCATCCGCGGGTCGCCCAGCCGCCGCCCATAGTCGATCCGGAACTCCGCGACGACCCGCCGTGCCCGCTCCGGCCAGTCATCGACCAAGGTCCTCGCCAGCGGCGACGTGAACATGAATCGCAGCAGGTTCGGCGATGCCGACGGTGGATCGCTAGCTGAAACCGCATCGAGCCAGCCGGCGAACAGCTGCGTGGCCGGCTCGTTCCAGGCCAGCATGTTCCACCACGGATCGAGCACGTAAGCCGGGCAGCCGATCAGCGAGACGACCGACCGCAGGCTCTGCGGCATCAGCCCCTCCGCCGCGTCTTCCCGCCCATGGCGCGGGTCGACCTTGCCGGCCAGCGAGAACAGGTACGCGCGCTCGGCCCGCGTCAGCCGCAGGCTGTCGGCCAGGCGGGACAAGGCCGACGGGGATGCGGCAACGTCGCGCCCCTGCTCGATCCAGGCGTACCAGGTCGTGCTCACGCCGGCCCGCTGCGCGACTTCCTCACGCCGCAGGCCCGGCGTCCGGCGCCGAACGCCCGTACCGGAGGTCGCGAAGCCGAATCGCGACGGGTCCAGGCCCGCCCGGTGCGCGCGCAGGAAGCGGCCCAGTTCGCGACGCCGGCTTTCGATCGAATCGGACATGGGAGCGCGCGGCGGCCGCGCGGAGCAGGGGGGTGGGAAACATACCAGTATAAGGACCGGACTTCCTGGCCGACGCGTCCCCGCCTAGGCTTGCGCCTCCCGTCATCTCCGAACAGGAGTCTTCCGATGTCCCGATCGCCCACGCAACCGGACGCACTTGCAAGCACACGAACGGACACAGCACCCGACGCAACGCCGGCCCCGCAAGCGGACGCGCGACGACCTGGCCCACACGACGACGCCCAAGCGGGCCACCATCGCCTCGTCGACCGACAGTTCGGCCCGCGCGCCGCCGCCTACGTGGCCAGTGCCGTCCACGCACAGGGCGAGGACCTGGCCGCGCTGGCCGACCTCGCCCGGTCGCATCCCGGCAGCCGGATCCTCGACCTGGGCTGCGGAGGCGGGCACGTGGCTTACCACGTCGCGCCCCATGCGAGCGAGGTCATCGCTTATGACCTGTCGCCGTCGATGCTGGCCGCGGTCGAGCAGGAAGCCCGGCACCGGGAATTGACGAACGTGCGCGTCGCGCAAGGAAGCTGCGAACGGCTGCCGTTCGACGCCCGGGCTTTCGACTTCGTCCTCTGCCGGTTCTCCGCGCATCACTGGCAAGACCTGCAGGCCGGCATCCGCGAAGCGCGGCGCGTGCTGCGTCCAGGCGGGCAGGCCGTATTCATCGATATCGTCGCGCCCGAATCGGCGGTCCTGGACAGTTGGCTGCAGACGTTCGAACTGTTGCGCGATCCTTCGCATGGCCGTGACTACCGCGCGAGCGAATGGCGGGCGATCGCTGGCGAATGCGGTTTCGAGCCTGGGCCGCCGACGTACAGGCGCCTGCGGATGGATTTTGCGAGCTGGACCGAACGCATGCGCACGCCGCCCGACCATGTCACGGCAATACGGGCATTGCAGCGTCTCGCGCCATCGGCGGTCCGCGAGCACTTCGCGATCGAGGATGACGGATCGTTCACGATCGATTCGATGACATTGCCGATGCGTTGACCGGCGCGCCCTCGGACGCGGCTATCGGTCGCTCAACCCAGCGCCGTGTCCAGCACCATCATCAGCACGAAGCCGATCAACAGCCCTGCGGTCGCATGCCGTTCATGGCCCTGGCGATGCGATTCGGGAATCACCTCGTGGCTGACGACGAAGAGCATCGCGCCGGCGGCGAAGGCCAGGCCCCAGGGCAGCAGCGGGGCGCTCAGATCGATCGCCGCTGCGCCGAGCAGGGCGGCGACCGGCTCGACCAGGCCCGACGCCGCACCGATGGCCGCCGCCTGCCAGCGCGCCACGCCCGCCGCATGCAGCGCCAGCGCCACGACCAGCCCTTCCGGCACGTCCTGGATCGCGATCCCGGTGGACAGCGCCGCGGCGCGCGCCATGTCGGTCCCCGCGGTCGCGACCCCGATCGCCAGTCCTTCCGGCACGTTGTGCAGCACGATCGCGAACACGAACAGCCACAGCCGCCGCGCACGGGTCCGGTCGATATGCGGGTGCTCGGCGAGGAAGTGCTCGTGCGGCAGGAAATGCTCCATCGCCATCAGCAAGCCAGCACCCAGCAACAGTCCCGAACCGACGATCAACGAGCTGCCCCAACGGCCGAACCCGAGGCCTTCGGTCGCTTCGAGCGCCGGCAGCAGCAACGAAAAGCACGAGGCGGCCAGCATCACGCCGGCGCCGAAGCCGAGCATCATGTCGTAGGTCCGCTGGCCGGGCGCCCGCGTCAGCAGCATCGGCAGCACACCCAGCGCCGTGGCCAGGGCCGCGACCGATCCGAATGCCGCGGCCGCCTTCAGGTTCGGCAGCGCGTTGAGCGTCTGCCAAGCCGAACCGATCGTCACGCTGAGCCCCGTGAAGACCACGGCCAGGCCGACGAGCAGCGGCAAGGCGGCGCGCCACCGGCAGCGCTCCGGCTGCAGCGGACCGGCGGAATCGGAAGTCATCTTGATGGGCGAAGGTCTGGACATGGTGCGTCACGCAGCAGCGGAGAAATCTGCAGAGATTTAAACAGTAATCATTCTCATTGGCAACGACCGATCAGCGAATGCTGACTTTCTTGTGCGGATTCGATGATTCGATATTGCGCATAATGTGTATTATGTAAAATTACGACGGGTTCGGCCTCTATACCCGCGCCCCTTCGAAGATCAGTCAGCCTCCCCACCGTCGCCCAGCGTTACGTCCCAATCCAGAAACTCGTCCCGATACCCTTCGTCGGCGCTGCGGACAGCGCGCCCGAACGCCTCCATGCGCTGGCGACGCTCATGGTCCTCGAGCAGCACTTCGATCAGCTGGGATGCCGTCACGCCGCGCGCCTGACCTGATACCGCCCCGGCAATTCGATACCCTGAGAGCCCCACATATGAGGATTTCCCAAAGGGTCGTCATGAAAGTCCATGGAAGCTGTCACTGCGAGAGTATTCGATATGAAGCAACGGTCGATCCGGATCTGACGACCATCTGCCATTGCGAGGATTGCCAGAAATTGTCTGCAACAGCATACCGAGTGACGGTTCGAGCTGACCACGGATCTTTTCAGTTACTCCAAGGCCAGCCCAAGATCTACATAAAAATCGGCACGAGTGGAGCAAGGCGGGCTCAGGCATTCTGCCCGAAGTGCGGGTCGCAACTCTACGTAACCGATGCCGATATTCCGGGGGCTTACGGTCTTCGCATAGGGTGCATCGATGAGCGTGCATCCCTGGTTCCAAAGAAGCAGATCTGGTGCCGCTCAGCTCTGCCATGGACCGAGAATCTTGGTCCGATCGAACGGAGAGAAACGGCCTGACGAGACGCCGAACGGCGGTACGATGGGCGCTCCGGCCCACGCGCCCATCGTCATCGCATCATCCATGGCTCCACTGCTGCTCTCGCTGCTCGACCTGCTCGGCACCTTCGCCTTCGCGATCAGCGGCGCCTCGCTGGGCGTTCGCAAGCGACTGGATCTGTTCGGCGTGCTGGCGCTGGCGTTCGCGGCGGCCACGGCCGGCGGCATCGCGCGTGACGTGATGATCGGCGCGTCGCCGCCGGCCGCGATCGCGGGCTGGTCGTACCTGGCGACCGCAACCGGCGCGGGTCTGCTGACCTTCATCGGCCACGAGACCGTCGACAGGCTGCGCAACCCGGTGCAGTTGTTCGATGCGATCGGCTTGTCGCTGTTCGCGGTAGCCGGAACGACGAAGGCACTGGTATTCGGCGTCGGCCCGTCCGGCGCGTGCCTGCTCGGCATGCTCTCGGCGATCGGCGGCGGCATCGCCCGCGACCTGCTGGTCGCCGAGGTTCCATCGGTGCTGAGCCGCGAGCTGTACGCGGTCGCCGCGCTCGCCGGCGCCGTCATCGTCGTCACCGGCTGGGCATTGGAACTTGCGGCTGGCCCTACCGCGATAGCCGGCGCCGTATGCTGCTTCGCGATCCGTTTCCTGGCCATCCGGCGCGGCCTGCATCTGCCGACCGCGCGCATCCGGGATTAGGACCCGCGTAGACGGATATCCGGAACACCTGGCGGGCTCACACCCGCCCAAGGCGTGCGTAGCGGGCGATGTGGTGGTCGCGGGAGCCGAACTGGTTTTCGATGACGGTGGCGCGGCGGAAATAATGGCCTAGCGGCAACTCGTCGGTCATGCCCATGCCGCCGTGCAATTGCACGGCGTTCTGACCGATGAACCGGGCCGCCTTGGCGATCGTCGCCTTGGCGGCGGACGCGTCCCGCGTGCGCTTCGTTGCGTCAGCGTCGGCATCGAGGCTGGCGACCAGGATCTGCACGGCGGCGGCGGACTGCTCCAGTTCCATGAACATCTCGACCATCCGGTGTTGCAGGCTCTGGAAATCCGCGAGCGCCTGACCGAACTGGCGGCGCAGCCGGGTATAGGCGACCGTGTCATCGAGCATGCGCCGCATGACGCCCAACGCTTCAGCGCACAGCGCTGCGATCGCCTCGTCCATGACCGCTTCCACCACCGGCAGCGCGGCGCCGGCCGTGCCAAGCAAGGCGTCGGGCGGAACATGCGCGTTCTCCAGCACGATGTCGGAGGCGCCGCGACCGTCGATCAGCCGATAGTCATGGCAGGTGACGCCAGAGGCGTTGCGATCGATCGCAAACAGGGAGACCCCGTCACGGTCGCGCTGACCGCCGTGGGTACGGGCGGTCAGCAGCAGGTGCGTCGCGGTGGGCGCGCCGATGACCACGGATTTCCTGCCGTCGATGATCCAGCCGCTGCCGCTTTGGCGCGCGGTCGTGGCGAGGTCTTCCAGCGCATAGCGGGCGCCGGCGTCGTGCGCGGCAAACGCGGTACGGACCCGCCCGTCCAGAATGCCGGCGAGCAGTTCACCCGCCACGGGCGCGTCCTGGCGATGCAGCAGGCCGACGCCGATGACGGCGGTTTCGAGATAGGGTTCCAGAACCAGCGCCCTGCCGAGTTCCTCCATGACGATCATCGCATTGGCGACGCTGCCGCCTGCCCCGGGCACGGCGGCGCCCAGGATCGCTAACCCCGACGCGAAGTCCGACCATACCGCGCGGGAAAAGCCGCCGTCATCCAGGATGGCTCGCCGGCGCTCGAAATCGTAGTGGTCGCGCAGGTACTGCGACATCGAATTTCTCAACAGGGTCTGTACTTCATCCGGCGCG
>JAKPAM010000133.1 GCA_029779435.1 Pseudomonadota bacterium
CGCGAAAGGATGACGTCCAGCGTCGGCTCACCCGAATGGATGCCGCGCCCGAAGTCGCCCTGCAGCACATTGCCCAGCCAGGACAGGTAGCGCTGCCACATCGGCTGGTCGAGCCCCAGTTCGGCGCGCAGCGACGCAACCCGCTCCGGCGTGGCCGAATCGGCGAGGATCAGCAGCGCGAGGTCGCCGGGCAGCAGTGCAATCAGCAGGAAGCTGACGATCGACACCGCGATCAATGTCGCGACGAGGTTGGCTGCGCCTCCCGCGAATTGTCTCAAGAGCATGCGTTCGTCTCCGTGGTCGTCCGCGGGTCATGGCTCGCGGATCGGTCTGCTGTCTGGCGTGTGTCGCCGCTTCGGGCTCGGGCGCCTGGCGTCCGCGGTCTGAACAGGCTCCGGTCAGTCGCGCTGCAGGGTGTGCACGTAGCAGACCGCGCCCACGCCGACCATGTGCGCCAGGCCCACCTTGGCGCCCTTGTGCTGACGGGCGCCTGCCGCGCCGCGCAGCTGAAGGGCGATTTCGCCGATCTGTCCCACGCCCGTGGGCCCGATCGGATGGCCCATCGCAATCAGGCCGCCGGACGGGTTGACGGCACACTGTCCGCCGATGTCCCATGCGCCGCTCTTCAGCAACTCGACCGCTGCACCCGGCGCGCACAGACCCATGGCCTCGACGTACTGGACCTCCTCGACCGTGAACGCGTCGTGCAGTTCGACCACGTCGAGCTGTTCAGGCTTCAGCCCGGCCTCGCGCAGGCAGATTTCGGTCGTCTCGGACGTGAGGTTCGCATCGAAGTTCGAGTTGTCGTCATAGACACGCTGGCTGCGCGATGCCGAACCGGTCACGCGCACCGGCTTGTCGCTCGAGATGTTCAAGCGGCGGATCGCATCCTCGGAGGCGATGATCACCGCCGCCGCGCCTTCGCCGACGGGCGTGCACTGCAGGGTCGTGAAGTTGCCGGCAACCGGGCGGCCACCCAGGATCTCCTCCAGTGTGCGCACCTGCTGGCGGTGCGCGTTCGGGTTCAGCGCGCCGTTTCCGTGGTTCTTCACCGCGACCCGCGCCACATCGTCCGGGTTGACGCCCCATCGCTGGGCGTACTGGTCGGCCAGCAGCGCGAAGTGCGTGAACGGCACGATCGCGTCGTCGGCGAGGTGGTTGATTCCGGTCATCCGCTCGGCGCGACCGCGCGGTCCGGACTGCGAAGGCTTGTCGACGCCGAGCACCAGCGCCACATCGATCAAGCCGCTGGCGACTTCGATGCAGGCTTTCCGAAACGCCGCGGAGCTGGAGGCCGACGCGTTCTCGATGTGGATCAGCTCGATGCCCGAGGCGCCGAGGTGGCGCAGGATCGGCCGACCCGGGGCCATCGGCAGCAGCGCCGTGGCGACGAACGCCGACTCGACTGAGGGGTACTCGATGCCGGCGTCGGCCAGCGCACCGCGCGCGGCGGCCAGACCGAGCGTCACGAACGTGGTTTCGGTCAGCGGCTGATAGCGGTGCCAGCCGGCGCCGACGACGTAAACAGGGCGCAGATCTTTCAAGGTCTTGGTCATGGCCGGCTCGTTCAGGCGGATTGCACAGGGGTGAATCGCAGGTCGACGATGACATCGCCGTCGTCGGCCTTGCCAACCTCGGCCAGCAATCCGCGCATCCGGGTGCCGATCGGCAACTGTTCGGCGCGGTCGCTATCGAGCAGCGAACGCACGACCGGTCCGGAGTCCAGCCGGACCGCGACGACGACGAAGGGTGGCGTGCGGTCCTTGGCGGCGTGCATCAGCACCCTGGCCGAGGCCGTGAGCGAGCCTTCACCGGGCAGGCGCGCGGCGGTGACCGCATCACCGGTGAGGCCGCACTTTTCGCACCCATAGGACTGCATCGGGAAGAACACGTAGCCGCAGCGGCATCGCCCACCGAGCAGTTCCGGAACCGACGTCGGACTTTCGGGGACGGTGTACAGATCGGGCTTGAGAGGGCGCATGCCGAGTGCTTCCTGGGGGACATAGAGTCGGGGCAGCATACGGTCATGCTGTCTGTTGTACAAGTATCTGATCCAATTTTGAAGCGAACGAGATTATCTTGGATTCCGTTCTAGTTACTTTCTTGAACAGCTGCTAGGCTTCGCAAAATTGCTCAAGCGGAAGCGAGTCCGATGCTCGATGGCGTGCGCGTACTGGAGGTGTCCCGGTCCCAGACCATGATGGCCGGCCGGGTCCTGGCGGACCTCGGAGCCGACGTCATCGTCGTCGAGCCGCCGGGAGGCGCGCAAGGTCGCCGTCTCCCCACGTTCCTCGGCGAGCGCGCCGGGCTAGAGCGTGGCCTGACCTGGCACGCGCTGAACCGCAACAAGCGCAGCGTGACCATCGACGTGGCCAGTTCCGACGGCCGTGACCTGTTCCTCAAGCTTGCCGCGACGGCGCAGGTGATCCTCGAAGGCGAGCAGCCGCATTTCGCATCCCTCACCCAGAGCGGCGTCGTCCACTGCGCGGTGCGTGCCTTTTCTGAAAACGGCCCCAAGCGCGCCGTCGCCTTCACCGACCGCACGATCGTGGCGGCAGCGGGGCCGGCCTACTACACCGGCGACGGGGACCGCGCGCCCCTTCACATCCCGGTGCCGCAGGCCATGATGGAGGCGGGGGCCGAGGCGGCGGTGGCGGTGCTGGCCGGGCTGGCGGCCCGCGAGCGCGATGGCGAAGGCCAGCGCGTGGGCGTGTCGATGCGTGTGGCCGCAATGATGAGCGCGTTCTCTTCTCCGTACTACCCGGGCACGCAGGAGGCCAGGCCGCAGCGTTCTTCCGAGCGTCGGCCGGTGGTCGGGATCCGCGCGCCGCAGTTCTATGCGTGCCGCGATGGCTTCGTGCAGGTGAATATCTCCACCGGCGGCTTCGGTGCGCTGACCCGGCGGATGACCGAGTGGGTCGCCACGCGTGTGCCGCTGGCGGCCGATGTCGTCGACACCGACTGGTCACGGTTTCCGTACGGCGATGACGCCGATGCGGCACGCCGGTTGCAGGCGACGATCGACGCACTCACGCTCGCCTTCTCGACGATGACGAAGTTCGCGATCGGCGACGCGGCGCGCGAGCACGGATTCTTCGCCGCGCCGCTTCTGGACATGAGCGACATCTCACGATTCGTGCAATACCGCGAGCGCGGACTGTGGGACAGCCAGGCGCTGCCCGACGGCCTTTCGATCGACGCCCCGGTGCGCTTCGCTCACTTCGACAGCTTCGAGATCGCCTCGGGGCGTCCGGCGCCCGCGCTGTCTGAACACACGCACGAACTGCTCGCCGAGGTCGGACTGTCCGCCCAGGAAATCCAGGCGCTGTTCGCGCACGGCATCGTCTGAGGAGACGCGAATGACCGCATCGTTGGCAGGCTTGCGCGTGCTGGACCTGAGCTGGGTCATGGTCGGCCCCATGACCGGTCGTTACCTTGCCGATCTGGGCGCCGATGTCATCAAGGTCGAGAGCCGCAAGCGCATCGATCCGCTGCGCACGCTCGGCCCGTTCGTGGGCGGCGTTTCGCACCCCGAGCGCACGCTCTCGTACCACTTCATCAATGCGGGCAAGCGCAGCGTGACCATCGACCTGTCGCACGAAGCGGGTCGCGACGTCGTGCGCTCGCTCGCGCGCCACGTCGATGTCGTCATCGAAAGCTTCACGGCCGGCACGCTCGACCGGATGGGTCTGGGCTGGTCGAGCCTGAGTGCCGAGAACCCGCGACTCGTGATGGCCTCCACCTGTCTCTTCGGCCAGACCGGGCCGGAGCGGGCGGCCGCCGGCGTCGGCACGCTTGGCGCCGCCTATTCAGGGGCGAGTCACCTTGTCGGCTGGCCGGACCGCCCGCCCACCGGCCCTTTCAGCGCGTGGACCGACTCCGTCACACCCCGTTTCGTTGCGGCCTGTCTGCTGGCGGCATTGCGCCGGCGCGACCGGGAAGGCAAGGGCTGCTATGTCGATGTCGCGCAGGCCGAGGCGGGCCTGCAGTTCCTGCTGCCCGAATACTTTCGCTTCGCCGCGAACGGTGTGGTTCCTGGCCGCCGCGGAGCCGACGTCGATCCGCACCGGGCGCCCAGCGGCACCTTCCCCTGCGCGGGTGTCGACCGCTGGATCGCGATCGACGCGTCCGCCGACGCGCATTGGCGCGCGCTGCGTTCGCTCGCCGCCCCGGCGCTCGACGACCCCGCATTCGACACGCTGCTCGGACGCCTTCGCAACCGCGAACGCCTCCATTCGTCAGTCGCTGGCTGGACGAAGCCGCAGGATCGCGACGCGCTCGAACGCGGCTTGCAGAACGCCGGCATCCCGGCGCACGTCCTTGCCGACGGTGACGACCTGATCGATGACCCCGATCTCGCGGCCGACGGCTATTACGGCCGGATCGAGGACCCGATGATCGGCCCCCAGCGCATGCGTGGCGCTCAGTTCACCATCGAACCGGCACGGACGATGCCGGCGCGCCCCGCGCCGCTGATCGGCGCGTCGACCGACGAAGTGCTGCGCGAAGTCGCCGGCTTCTCGGACGCGAAGATCGACGCGCTCAGGCGTGACGGTGTTCTCGCCTGACTCTTCACTGCTCCCTTCAAAGAATCCGCCACTATGTACCGGTTCACCGAACAGACACAGTCGATCGTCGACCTTGTCGGCCGCCTCGTCGACGAGTACCAGATGCCGCTGGAGCAGCGGGTTCTGCGCGGCGAGAAGCTCACGCGCCAGGATCGGGAGCCCGGCGTGCAGGCCGCCCGCAAGCTCGGCCTGTGGGGCTTGACCGCACCCGCCGAACACGGCGGCGCCGCCCTGTCGATGGTCGACAAGTGCGCGATCACCGAGACGAATCATCGCTGCCTGGTGCCGATCCGATGGGGCGGCAGCGCCCTGCCGCCGCTGTACGCGCTGCAGGGCGAGCAGAAGCAGCGCTACCTGGATCCGATTCTCGACGGAACGCTGCACCTGTGTTTCGCCCAGACCGAGCCTGGCGGTGGTGGCGACCCGGCGGGCGCGATCAATACCCACGCCCGGCGCACCGATCGCGGCTGGGTCATCAACGGCTCGAAGATCTGGATCAGCAGCTTTGCCGACGCCGATCTGGTCTTCGTGCTGGCGCGAACCGAGCAGGGCAACCGCGCCGGCGGCCTGTCGATGTTCGCGGTGGCCAAGGACAACCCCGGAATGATCGCGCGCGAAGTGCCGATGCTCGGCACCTTCAAGACCCACCAGCTCACGTTTGCCGACTGCGAGGTCGACGATCTCGCACTGATCGGCCTCGAGGGCTCAGGCTTCAAGAGCGCGCAGCACACGTTGTCGCTTGCGCGGATCGACGTCGGCGCCCGTGCGCTCGCCATCTCGGGGCGGTGCATCGAGATGATGATCGAGCACGCGAAGCAGCGCAAAGTGTTCGGCCAGGCCCTGTCCGAACTCCAGGAAACGCAGTCCAAGATCGTGGACTCGTGGGTCGAACTGCAGCAGAACCGTCTGCTGGTTTACGCCACCGCCGAGCGCGCCGATCGGGGCGAGGACACGCGGGTCGAGGCCGGCATGGTCAAGATGACCTGCACCGAGATGGCCAGCCGGATCATCGACCGCGCGATTCAGCTGCACGGTGCGTCCGGCTGCACCTACGAGCATCCGCTTGCCCACTGGTACGACCACCAGCGGATGTCGCGCATTTACGAGGGCCCGACCGAGGTCCACAAATATCGGGTGCTCGCGCGGCGGCTGATGAGCTGAATCCCGCCGTGCTCACCCAATGACGAACATGCAAGGAGACTCGATGTCCGAATCCGTCACGCAGCACGCTGCGCCAGCCGCTGGTCCGCGCGAACCCGTCCCTCAGACCCTGGAATATTGGGCGCAGCAGCGACCCGACGCGGTCTCGGTGGCCGAAGCCGAGTCCGGGCGCACGCTGACCTTTGCCGAGCGCAATGCGCGCGCCGATCGGCTGGCCGCAGCGCTTGCCCGACGCGGAATCGTGGCGGGGGACATTGTCGTCGTGCGAATCCACAACCGCCTGGAGTGGGCGGTGGTCGCCTCTGCGCTCGCCAAGCTCGGCGCCCGACTGCTCGGCATGAATTTCCGGCTCACCGCCCCTGAGGTGAAGTTCGTTCTCAACGACAGCGGCTCGGTGGCGGTGATCTGCGACGACGCAGATCCGGCGGCGCTGCTGCCGGCGTTCGAGGGCGCCACGCTCAAGGCCGCGGTCTCGATCGATGCGGACGCGAAGGGCTTCGAGCGCTTCGACGCGCTGCTGGCCGAGGGCGGCGACGCGCGGTTCTTCAGTGCGGCAGATCCGCAGATGGTGATCTACACGTCCGGCACCACCGGCCTGCCCAAGGGAGTGACCAAGGAACTGCAGAGGGACGCGATCACGCTCGAATACATGATGGACGTTCGCGACCGGCGATCCGGCGGCGCGGACAGCGTGTACCTGGTCACGATGCCGATGCACCACGGCTCGGGCCCCGCACAGATGTTCGGGGCGGCGCGCATTGGCGCGAAGGCGGTGATGGTGCGCCGCTACGAGCCGCTCGTGGTGCTCGAGGCGATCGAGAAGCACCGCGTCACCCACTGGACCGGTGTTCCGACGATGTACAAGCGGATGGCCGGGCTGCCGCCCGAGGTGGTGGCCGCGCACGACCGGTCATCGATCACCGCGCTGAGCGTGGGCGCCGCGCCGGTGTCGGACGGACTGAAGGCCTGGATCATCGAGCACCTGGGCGATTGCCTGTCCGAAGGCTACGGCTCGACCGAGACCGGGATGATCAGCACGATGCCGCCGGAGCTGCAGCGAAAGAAGCCCGGTTCGAGCGGGCGCCTGTACCGGCACGTCAAGGTCGAGATCCGCGACACCGACGGTGCGAACCTGCCGGTGGGCGAAACCGGCGAAATCTGGGTCTGGACGCCGGTGAATATCGACCGCTATCTGAATGCGCTGCCCCTGGGCCCCGACACGCTCGACGCGCGCGGGTTCTTCCGCACCGGCGACGTCGGCCGCGTCGATGAGGACGGGTTCCTCTACATCAGCGACCGCGCGAAGGACATGGTGATCGTCGGCGGCGCCAACGTGTACCCGGCCGAGATCGAGCATGCGCTCATTGCGCATCCGGCCGTGATGGATGCGGCCGTGATCGGCATTCCCGACGACGAGATGGGAGAGCGTGTGCTGGCGTTCTGCGAACTCAAGCCCGGCCGGCACGCGACCCCCGACGACCTTCTCGCGCACTGCGCTGCTTCGCTGGCGACCTACAAGCGTCCGCGCGAGGTCCGCGTCGTCGGCGAGCTTCCCCGCAATACCGTTGGCAAGCTGCTCAAGCGCGACCTGCGCGCCCCATTCTGGAAAGACAAGGAGAGAAAAGTATGAGCACGAAAGACATGGTCAGCATGGCCGATCGCGTGGTCCTGGTGACCGGCGCCGGACAGAACGTGGGCCGGCAGATTGCCATCCACATGGCCGAGCATGGCGCCGCCGGCGTGGTCGTCAACGACTACTTCCTCGAGCGCGCGCAGACGGTTGCCGACGAGATCAACGCCGCCGGCGGAAACGCGATCGCGCTGCAGGCCGACGTCAGCAGCCACGACAGCGTCAAGGCGATGTTCGCCAAGGCCATCGAGAAGTACGGCCGCGTCGACGCGCTGATCAACAATGCGGGCAATGCGGGCGCCACGCCGAACCCGGAAGCGCGCAAGCCGTTCTACGAGACCGGTCCCGACGTGTGGCGCACCTGGACCGGCGTCAACCTGGACGGCGTGATCAATTGCACCGCCGCGGCGCTGCCCGGAATGATCGAACGCAAGACGGGCAAGGTCGTCACGATCATTTCGGACGCCGGCCGCTGGGGCGACGCGGGCATGGAGATCTACGCCGCCGCGAAAGCGGGCGCGGCCGGGTTCATGCGTTCGGTCGCCCGTGGGATGGGCCGGCACAACATCAATGCGAACTGCGTGGTGATCGGTGCGATGGGCACGCCGATGATCGAGCAGCGTATGGCCGCCGACCCGGAGCGCGCCAAGCGGATTCTCGAGAAGTACATCATCCGCCGGCTCGGCAAGCCGACCGATGTCGCGAACATGGTCGTGTTCCTGACCTCGTCGGCGAGCGACTACGTGACCGGGCAGGTATATCCGGTCAACGGCGGCTTCACCTTCGCACTTTGAGGAAACGGTCATGAGCGAGAGCACGAACGAAAAGGTTCTGACCGAACGGCGCGGCCATGTGCTGGTCATCACGCTGAATCGGCCCGAGGTGAAGAACGCCTGTGATTCCGGGTTGGCCCGCGGCATGAACGCGGCCATGGACATGCTCGACGACACCGACGATCTGTTCGTCGGCGTCATCACCGGGGCGGGGGGCGATTTTTCGGCAGGCGCCGACCTGAAGGCCGCGGCGCGCGGCGACCTGCGCGAGCGCATGCCGCGCGGCGGTTTCGGCCTGTTCAAGCGCCCGTCGCGCAAGCCGCTGATCGCCGCGGTCGAAGGGGTCGCGGTCGGCGGCGGTCTGGAGCTGTGCCTGTC
>JAKPAM010000130.1 GCA_029779435.1 Pseudomonadota bacterium
GTTGGGACAAGGCGGAGGGCTGGCGCCAGGGCCACGTCTTCTTCCCGGCCGGCGGCTCCACGATCAACGGCGTGTCCAAGCCCGGCGAGGTCGTGCTGTCACGCGTCTTCATCGCCGACGACGTGCTCCAGGCCGATATCTTCCGCGCCTCGGTGATCGAGCTGCCGGAGGAGGAGACGCAGCGCCGCAAGGACGCCACCAACCCCGAGTGGCCCATCGCCCACGTGGTGCTGCACGGCGTCTCGCGCGACCAGTTCATGGCCCGCCACAAGGCCAACCACGCCCAACTCGTCTACGCCCCCGACGCGGAGACCGCCGACAAGGCGCTCGTCGCGAAGGCCGCGATGCTGCAGGGCATGGGCATCAAGGTCAACCTGATCGGCGACGTCAACATCTGACCTGCTGACGCAAGAAACTCGGCCGGGCCTGCAGCCGCGGACCCGGCCGAGCCGTCGTCTTACGCGTCCTACGCCTCGGCGTCGACCTTCGCGTCCTGGCGGGGAACCACGACCTCGTTGATCACCATCAAGATCGACGCGGTGACGGGGACGGCGATCAGCGCGCCGAGCAGGCCGAGGAGGGCGGCTCCCGCCATCGCGCTGATCAGCACGAGCGCGCCCGGGATGGAGACGGCCTTGGTCATGATGCGCGGCGTCATGACGTAGGCCTCGATCTGCATGTACGCGAAGTACACGACGACGAAAACCAGGCCGATCCAGCCGACGGTGAACAGGGCGACGACGCTGGCGATGATCCACTGCAGCACCGAGCCGATCATCGGGATCATCGTCACCAGCAGGGCAAGCGCGCCGAGCAGGGCCGCGAACGGGACGCCGATGGCGGTCAGCAGGATGAAAGTGAAGATCGCGTTGCAGACCGCGAGGATGGCCATGCCGGAGACGTAGCTGCCGACCGACTCCGTCAGCTGGTTGGTGACCCGCTCTACCTGCGGCCGACCATACGCGGGGCTGAGCCGCACGACGGCGGCCTTGATCTGGTCCATGCAGCCCAGGAAGTACAGCGTCAGCACCAGGACGATCAGGGTGCCGGAGGCCGCGTTGACGATCCCGGAGCCGACGGCCAGCGCGCCGCCGCCGATGATGGCGAGGTTGTTCGGGTTCGCCAGCCATTGCCTGGCCTGGGCGAGCAGCTGTTCGTAGAGGTCCGCCTGGCCGCTGGCGTTGATGACGCGCTGGAACCACGCCTGATCCTGCAGCGACGTGATGTAGCCGGGGAAGGCCCGGACCAGCTCGGCGATCTGCAGGACGGCCACGGGGATCACCAGCGCGAGCAGCAGACCGAGCACCAGCGCGATGCCGACGAACACGACGGCGATCGCGGCGCCGCGGCTCAGCTTGTACTGCTGCAGCCG
>JAKPAM010000144.1 GCA_029779435.1 Pseudomonadota bacterium
CCATCCCGAACAGGACCGTGAAACGCTGCCGCGCCGATGATAGTGCGCATTCGCGTGTGAAAGTAGGTCATCGTCAGGCAAACCCTTAAAAAAGGCCACCCCAAAAGGGTGGCCTTTTTGCTTGGAGGGGCTCCAGAGCTCTCCAACACTCCGCCCTCCAAGCGGCGGTATCCGACACTCTCGCCTCTGCCCCAGCGCCGCCCCAGCCCCAACGCCGTCTCCCAGCCCAACTCCGTTCCCGCACCCAACCAGCAGGCTGATCGTGCCGCTTCGGCAAACCTGCTCTACAATTGATCGTTAATGGTTCTCGTTCTCATGTAGGTGCCCGATTCGATGCGGAGTGGAATCGGGCGGATTTTCCCGTTCAAGCAAAGAGTTAGAGATGTGGAGCGCCAAGAAGATCTGGTTCCAACTGCATTGGTTCATCGGTATCACGGCCGGGACCGTGCTGGTGGTGATCGGCCTGACCGGCGCGCTGTTCTCGTTCCACGAAGAGATCCTCGACGTGCTGAACCCCGGCATCGCGAGCGGGATGCTGGCCGTCGGATCCGCCGGCGATCCGGCGCAGCTCGGGGGGCGCCCGAAAGTCCTGACGCCGGCGCAACTGCTGGCCGCCGTGCAAGCCGCTGGCGAAACGCAGCGCATCGAGCGCATGACATTGCACGCCGAGCCCGGACGCAACCCACTGGTGATGCTTACCCCGGAGGCTGGCGAACGGCGCGGCCGCATGATCTTCCTGAACGCCTACACCGGCGAGATGCTGCCGCCGCAGAAAGGGGCGGCATTCTTCGACTGGATCGAACGCCTGCACCGGTGGTTGCTGCTGCCCATCGACATCGGTCGGCCGATCGCTGGAACGCTCGCGGTGCTTCTGCTGTTCCTGTCGTTCACCGGTCTCTATCTGCGCTGGCCGAGCAAGCCTTGGTCGCTGCGCGCGTGGCTGCTGTTCAATACGCGGCGTAAAGGGCGTCCGTTCCTCTGGGGTCTGCATTCGGTCGCGGGGACCTGGGCGTTGGTCGTGTACCTGGTGCTTGCCGGGACGGGTGTGTACTGGGGATTCGTCTCGGTGCGCAGCCTCGTCGACCAGTGGGCTGGTGCACCGCCGCGCAATACGGCACGCGCATCCGGCCCCGCGTCGGGCGCGAGCCGGCCCGTGACGATCTCGCCGGCCAGCGTGACGTCGCCGTGGCAGGGCTTCGAACACGCCGCGGGTGCCTGGCAGTTCGTCCAGTTACAGTTGCCGAAAGCGGAAGGACAGAACTACCAGTTCAGTTGGTACGGTCCGGATGCGCCGCATGACCGCGCCCGCAATCAGTTGTCGGTGCGGTCCGACGGGAGCGTACAGCGCGACGAGCGCTTCGAGGCGCTTCCTGCCGGCCGGCGCGCGCTGGCGGCGATCTATCCGCTGCACGTGGGGAGCTACTTCGGGCTGACCGGGCGCATCATCGTCACGCTCGCATCGCTGGCGATGATGCTGTTCGCGATCACCGGCTGGATGCTGTATCTGGACCGACGCCGCAAGGCGAGGGCCGTGGCGCTCGAAGGCGCGGCATTGTCCGTCACCGCGGCGACGGGGTCGGATGGCAGGCGTGGGCCCGTGCCGGAGGCGGGCCCGATCGCCGTGATTCACGCGAGCCAGTCTGGGCATGCGCAGCGGCTGGCCTTGTCTACGACGAGCCTGCTGCGGCGGGCCGGACATGCCGTCGATGTGCTGGCGGTCGCGCGGCTGGATGTGCAGGCATTGGCACGGTATCCGTATGCGCTATGGGTGGCGAGTACCTTCGGTGACGGCGATCCTCCCGATTCCGCGCGCGGTTTCTTTCATGCGTTGCAGCGTCCGAACGATGTCACGCTGTCCCATCAGCACTATGGCGTGCTGGCGCTCGGTGATCGCCAGTATCCGGCTTTCTGCGGCTTTGGTCTGAGGCTGCACGAAAGGCTGCAGCAGGCCGGGGCGAGGCCCTTGTTCCTCCCCGTCACGATGGAAGAGGGGCACGGTTCGGCCTGGCAGGCTTGGCTGTCGATACTGGACCGGCATTGGCCGGTATCCGATGACGCGGCGGATGACGCAGCCGAGGACGGAGTGGGCATGCTGTTGGCGAGCGGCACGCCAACCGCCGAAGAGGCATCCGACGGGTTCGCCCCATGGCGGATCGTACGGCGCACGCATTGCAATCCCGGCAGCCCAGGCAACCCGCTCCATTGCCTGGAGTTGACGCCCGTATCCGGCCAGCTCGGGTCCTGGGAAGCGGGTGCCTTGATCGAAGTGCTGCCGCCGGACGGCGCGCCAGGGGGCGGCGTACCGCGCAGCTATTCAGTCGCGTCGTTGCCGGATGACGGCCACCTTCAGCTCCTGGTGCGTCTGTCGGTCCGCGAAGGCAAGCCTGGGCTCGTCTCCGGCTGGCTCACGCAGTCGGCTCCCGGAGACCTGGTGCGCTTGCGGCTGGTGCCCAATCCGGGGTTCGCGCCAAGCACCGCGGAGCCGGCGGGCGCCATCTTTATCGGCAACGGATCCGGCTACGCGGGGCTGCGTGCGCAATTGCTCGCACGAATGCGCGAGGGCTCGCACGACAACTGGTTCATCTTCGGAGAACGTTCGCGTTCGGCCGATGGCTGGGCCGAAGCGGAGATCGTCGCCTGGCTGGCCGAGGGCGGGCTTCGGCGCGCCGACTTCGCTTATTCGCGGGAGTCCGGCGCGTTGCGATACGTCACGCACGTCGTACTGCAACAGCGCGATGCGCTTCGCGAATGGTTGTCGCGCGGCGCCGTTCTCTATGTCTGCGGCAGCTACCAGGGGATGGCGACCGACCTCGAGCATGCCCTCGTCGACGTGCTCGGCGACGAGGGTTTCGCCGATTTCGCTGCCTCGGGGCGCTATCGGCGAGACGTGTATTGAGTTCGCGGCGGTCGATCGGCCTCGGTCAGATCGGATCCCAGGAGAAGATGTCCTGCGAGCGATCGAGCGCGAAGAAGCTGCCCTTGAGTGCGGGCATGCCTTGCTCGGCGATCGTTTGCGGCGTCCAGCCTTCGCTGCGGTGCACCGAGCGGATCGGGCGGTTCTGGCTGAACAGGAAGATCTCGTTGGCGCGCACGCCGAAGATCTGGCCGGTGACGCCTGCTGCCTGTTCGCTGGCCAGGTAGACCGCCAGCGGCGCGATCTTGGCCGTTTCCATGCGCTTCATCTTTTCGACACGCGCGGCCTGGTCCGGCGTTTCGGTCGGGATCGAGCCGATCATCCGGCTCCATGCGAACGGCGCGATGCAGTTCGAGCGGACGTTGAACTTCGCCATGTCGAGCGCGATCGATTTCGACAGGCCGGCGATGCCGAGCTTGGCCGCCGAGTAGTTGGCCTGGCCGAAGTTGCCGATCAGGCCGGAGGTCGACGTCATGTTGATGTAGCTGCCGGACTCCTGGCTCTTGAAGTACGGCGCGGCGGCGCGGGCCATGTAGAACGAGCCGTTCAGGTGGACGTCGATGACGGCCTTCCACTCCTCGATGCTCATGTTGAAGAAGAAGCGATCCCGCAGGATGCCGGCGTTGTTGATGACGACGTCGATCTGGCCGAAATGATCGATCGCGGTCTTGACGATCCGGTTGGCCGAGTCCCAGTCCGCGACGCTGTCGGTGTTGGCCACGGCGGTGCCGCCCGCGGCCTGGATCTCGCTGACGACTTTCTGCGCAGGGCCGTCGTCGTGGCCTTCGCCTTTGACGCTGGCGCCGATGTCGTTGACGACGACCTTGGCGCCCTCGGCGGCCAGGGCCAGGGCGAAGTCACGGCCGATGCCGCCGCCCGACCCCGTGACGATCGCTACCTTGCCAGCCAACATTCCACTCATTTCGGTTGCTCCTGAATAGACAAAGAAAAACGGGGAGCGGGCCGCGCGCCCTCAGGCGGCATCGGCCAGCTCGTTCGGCTGCTCACAACTGTTGGCCACGTCCGAGATGGTGGCGCGCTGCACATCGCGTCTCCACCGCAGGTCGTCGAACGCGGTGCCGCGATGCATCGTGCAGCGGTTGTCCCACATGACGAGGTCGTTCGTGCGCCAGCGATGCGTGTAAACGAACTGGCGCTGTGTTGCGTGCACTATCAATTCTGCCAGCAGGGCGGCGCCTTGCTGCTGATCCATGTCGATGATATGCCCGGCATGAGAGGCCAGGTACAGCGAGCGGCGATGCGATTCCGGAATACATCTGACCAGCCGTTGCAGGACCGGCGGCATTTGACTGCGTTCGTGCTCGGAGAAATCGGTGAAGCCCAGTTTCGCGCGCGAGGTGAAGATCGAATGTTCGACGATCAGTCCGGCGAGTTCGGCCTGCCGGGCAGCCGGCAATGCGTCATGGGCCGCACGGCAGTCGGCGAACTCGGTATGACCGCCGATCGGCGCGATCGAGCGGCCATACAACAGCGATGCCAAAGCCGGCACATGCTTGAACGAGCTGTCGGTATGCCAGAGCCGGTTGCCCAGTTGGAACATCCGTTGGCGGCTCGATCGATCCCACACCTTGCCATCCGGCGACAGGTTGGAAACGTCGGCGAGTTCCTTGTCGAGGCGCATGGCGTCCGGTCCGCGATACGCGCCGATCGAGGTTTCCAGAGGGCCGAAACGGCGGGCGAAATCCAGGTGCTGGCCGGCGCTCAGATGCTGGTCCGGGAAGATCAGGACCGAGTATCGCCAGAATGCCTGTTTGATCGCAGCCAGATCGTCGTCTGACAGCGGCTGCGATAGATCGACGTCGCCGACCTCGGCCGCGAAAGTGTCGGTAACGGGGCAAACGTCGATGGTCATGGGGTCTCCTGCTCATCATGACTTGTTGTTCGACAAGTATACCGATCCGTCGGCGCGCCGGAGCGACGGATCGGAGCATGTAAGCGAGAGGCGCTTCGGACGATCGAGATGAAGCAGGCCTCAGGAAGGCCGGTGGGTTGCTGCCGCCACGCCTGGCCGGCAGGGCAGGGCCGGCCTCGTCCGCGGCTCAGTGCTGCGTGGCGGCGCGTGGGCCCCATCCGGTCGGCGCGCGCCCGCCCGCATAGCGGGAAACGTCCAGGCCGTTCGGATCGATCGCCGGTTGCCGATGGCTGATCAGGTCGGCCAGCAACTGGCCCGAGCCGCATGCCATCGTCCAGCCGAGCGTGCCGTGGCCGGTGTTGAGCCACAGGTTCGGTATGGAGGTCGCGCCGACGATCGGCGTGCCATCCGGCGTCATCGGGCGCAGGCCCGTCCAGAAGCGGGCGTTCGGGGTATCGCCGGCGCCGGTGAACAGGTTGTCGACGACCATGGCCAGCGTCGCTCGCCGCTTCGGGTTCAACGACAGGTCGAAACCGGCGACCTCGGCCATGCCGCCGACCCGGATGCGGTCGTCGAAGCGCGTGACGGCGATCTTGTACGTCTCGTCCATCACCGTCGAGACCGGTGCGCGGTTGGCGTCGATGATCGGGACCGTCAGCGAATAGCCTTTGAGCGGATAGACCGGCAGGTGCAAGCCGGCGGGCAGCGCGAAGGCACGCGAATAGCTGCCCAGCGCCATCACGTATTGATCGGCGCGCAGATGGTCCGATACGCCGGCGCCGGGCTCCCCGGTCACGCCCGGCATCCGGACCCGCACGCCATCGACCCGTCCGGCCCGCATCGACAGCCCGTCGATCGCGACACCGTGACGGAACTCGACACCCGCCTCGCGCGCACGGGCGGCCAGAGCCGTCGTGAACAACTGGCAGTCGCCGGTTTCGTCGCCGGGCAGGCGCAGGCCGCCGGTCAGCTTGTCGGCGACGTGGGCCAGCGCGGGTTCGGCGCCGGCCAGTTGCGAGGGGGCCAGCAATTCGTAGGGGACGCCGGCCTCGCGCAGCACGTCGACGTCCTTGCCGACCGCATCCAGTTGGGCTTGCGTGCGGAAGACCTGCAGCGTGCCTTGCTGACGTCCCTCATAGGCGATGTCGGTGCTCGTGCGCAGCGCCTTCAGGCAGTCGCGGCTGTATTCGGCCAGGCGCACCATGCGTTCCTTGTTGATCGCGTAGTGCGTAGCGCTGCAATGGCGCAGCATCTGCGCGAGCCATTGCAGTTGGAACAGTGTTCCGTCGGGGCGGATCGCCAGTGGCGCATGCGCCTGGAACAACCATTTGACGGCTTTCAGCGGGATACCGGGGGCAGCCCACGGCGATGCGTAGCCGGGGGAGATCTGGCCGGCGTTGGCGAAGCTCGTTTCGAGAGCGACGCCAGGCTGCCGATCGATGACCGTGACCTGGTGGCCGGCGCGGGCCAGATACCAGGCCGTCGCGACGCCGACGACGCCGCTGCCTAGGACGAGGACTCGCATGGACAGACTCCGTCAGGAATTGGGTAGCGGATGTCCCTATGTTAGGAGCCCTTTGCTAGGCTTTGTGATGGTATTTGCGTTGCGCTACAGGAGAATTTCCTGCTAAATGAAGGAAATCGAGGAAAAGCTGTTAATCAATGCGCAATCGAACCGAAACCGTGCGCGACCTGGATCGTATCGACCGCAAACTGCTGCGCCTGCTGCAGAAGAACGCGCGCCTGTCGATGACCGAGCTGGCCGCGGAAGTGGGCCTGTCGGTGACGCCGTGCAGCGAGCGGGTCAAGCGGTTGGAGCGCGATGGCGTGATCGAGGGCTATCACGCGCGCCTGAACCCGCAGGCGCTGGGCCTGGCGCTGCTGGTTTTCGTCGAGATCAAGCTGTCGGCCAAGTCGGGGACGATCTTCGATGACTTTCGCCGCGAAGTGCTGAAGCTGCCGAACGTGCTCGAATGCCACCTGGTGTCGGGAGAGTTCGACTACCTGATCAAGGCGCGAATTCCGGAGATGACCGCTTATCGCAAGCTGCTCGGCGACATGTTGCTGGCCTTGCCGGGCGCACGGGAATCGCGCAGCTACATGGTGATGGAGGAGATCAAGGAGTCGTTGGCGCTGGAGGTGTCCGAGCCGGCGGGGCGCTAAGGAAACATCAGGCGGCCGAGCCGCTTGCCAGCCACTTTTCGACCAGCCTGACCCAGTAGCTGGCGCCCACGGGGATCAGCTCGTCGTTGAAGTCGTAGCTGGGGTTGTGCAACTGGCAGGGCCCCAGGCCATGGCCGATGTCGCGGTGCGTGCCGTCGCCATTGCCGATCATCACGTAGCAGCCCGGCTTCGCGCGCAGCATGAACGCGAAATCCTCGGAGCCCATCGTCGGCTCGAACGTGATCACACCATCGGGGCCGGCGACGTCCTCGGCGACGGTGCGGCAGAACGCGGTCTGCTCGGGGTGGTTGACCAGCGGCGGATAGTTGCGTTGAAAAAGCAGCGTGCCGGTGGCGCCGAACACGGCGGGCAGTCGTTCGACGATTTCCTGCATCCGCGATTCGACCAGATCGAGTACCTCGTCGGTGAACGCGCGAACGGTGCCTCGGATCACTGCCGTGTCGGCGATGACGTTGTAGGCGTCGCCGACCTGGATCTGCGTGACCGACAGCACGGCGGTATCGATCGGTTTGACGTTGCGCGAGATGATCGTCTGCAGCGCCTGGACCAGATGCGTGGCGACGATCACCGGGTCGACACCCATATGTGGCATCGCAGCATGCGCGCCGCGGCCGGTCAGCGTGATGTCGAAGACGTTGCTCGACGCCATCGTCGGGCCGGCGCAGACACCGAACGTGCCGGCTGGCATTCCCGGCCAGTTGTGCATGCCGAAGACCGCCTCGCACGGGAATCGGTCGAACAGGCCTTCGTCCATCATGGCCTTGGCGCCGGCACCGCCTTCCTCGGCGGGCTGGAAGATCAGGTGGACGGTGCCATCGAAGCGGGGATGCCGTGCCAGATGCCGGGCGGCAGCCAGCAGCATCGCGGTATGGCCGTCGTGGCCGCAAGCGTGCATCTTGCCCGGATACCGCGAGCGATGCGCGAACGTGTTGTGCTCGGGCATGGGCAGCGCATCCATGTCCGCGCGCAGGCCGATCGCGCGGGGGCTGGGCCCATGGCGGATCGTGCCGACGACGCCGGTCTTGCCGAGGCCGCGGTGGACATCGATGCCCCAGCTTCGGAGGCGCTCGGCGACGACGTCGGCCGTCCGCGTTTCTTCGTAGCGCAGTTCGGGATGGGCGTGAAGATCGCGGCGAAGGGCCGCCATCTCGGCCTGGCATGCCAGGATGCTGTCGACGAGTTTCATCGGCAATACAGCGCCGAGGCGCTTCCTCGTAGAATGGACGATCCTAGTGCGCTGATCCCTTCACCCGTACGCCGTGTCCCCTTTGGCGGTCTGTCGCATCGCATGGCGGGCGTGCCGAATCGGGTAAATCGATCAACGCTTCTCTAGCTTAGCACCGGCTTTGCCGCCTGGCACCGTGCCTGATGGGGCGATGACGCGGATCACGGCGGATCGCCGCCGGGCCGAATAATGGAAACACGACGATGCTGAACCGAGAAAGCACTGATCTCCCGGCCGGTCCGGCGGCCGCCGCTGCCGAGCACATCGTGCGCGGGGCGTGTCCGCATGATTGCCCCGATACGTGCGCGATGCTGATCACGGTGCGCGACGGCAAGGTCGTCAAGGTCGGCGGCGATCCCGATCATCCGACCACGAACGGCGCGTTGTGCGCGAAGGTCACCCGCTACCCCGAGCGCACTTACCACGCCGATCGGTTGTTGCAGCCGATGCGGCGCGTCGGTCGCAAGGGCGAAGGACGATTCGAGCCGGTTGGTTGGGATGAGGCGCTCGACGATATCTCTGCCCGGCTCCGGGCGATCGCCGCGCGCGACCCGCAGCGGATCCTGCCGTACAGCTACGCGGGGACGATGGGCTTCGTGCAGCAGGAAGGCATGGCGATGCGCTTCTTCCACAAGCTCGGCGCGTCGCTGCTCGATCGGACGATCTGCGCGAGCGCGGGGCAGACGGCGCTCGCGCATACGCTGGGCGGCGCGGTGGGGATGGACATCGAATGCTTCGCGCAGTCCCGGCTGATCATCATCTGGGGCTCGAACGCGATCACGTCGAACCTGCATTTCTGGACGATCGCGCAGCAGGCCAAGCGCGATGGCGCCAAGCTCATCGCCATCGATCCTTATTGCAGCGACACCGCGCTCAAATGCCATCAGCACATCGCGCTGCTGCCCGGCACCGATGCGGCGCTGGCGTTGGGGGTGATGCACGTGCTGATCGCCGAGGACCGGCTCGACCACGACTACATCGCGCGTCATACGCTGGGCTTCGATGCGCTCAAGGAGCGCGCGCTGGCTTATCCGCCCGACCGCGTCGCGAAGATCTGCGGCATCAGCGCCGATGAGGTGATCGGCCTGGCGCGCGACTACGCGGGCTCGCGGCCTGCTGCGATCCGGCTGAACTATGGCACGCAGCGCACGCACGGCGGCGGCAATGCGGTGCGGGCGATAAGCTGCCTGCCGGCGCTGACCGGCGCGTGGCGCGATCCGGCCGGCGGCGTGCTGCTGTCGGCCAGCGGCCATTACCCGATCGCGTCGGCGGCGCTGCAGCGTCCGGACCTGCTGCCGCAGTGGCCCAAGGTGCCGCGCACCATCAACATGGTGACGATCGGCGACGCGCTGGCGCAGGCCGATCCGCCGGTCGAGGCCGTGATCGTCTACAACTCGAATCCGGTCGCGGTGGCGCCGGATTCCGAGAAGGTGATCGCCGGGTTCTCGCGCGAGAATCTGTTCGTCGTCGTGCTCGAGCATTTCCAGACCGACACCGCCGATTATGCCGACTACCTGCTGCCGGCGACCACGCAGCTCGAGCACTTCGACCTGCACAAGACTTATGGGCATCGCTACCTGATGATCAACCAGCCGGCGGTGGCGCCGGTGGGACAGGCGCGGTCGAACTCGGAGATCTTCCGCCAATTGGCCGCGCGCATGGGGTTCGACGATCCGTGCTTCAGGGATTCGGACATCGAGATCGCGCGCTCGGCGATCGACTGGACGGACCCGCGCGTGCAGGGCATGACGCTGGAATCGATCGCGCAGTCGGGCTGGTCCAAGCTGAACGTCGCGCAGGCGCCGTTCGCGCAGGGAGGCTTCCCGACCCCGTCGGGCAAGTGCGAGTTCTTCAGCGAGCGGCTGGCCGCGCAGGGGCTGGATCCGGTGCCGGACTTCGTGCCGCCGCATGAATCGGTGCAGTCCGATCCACGGCGCGCCGCTTCGTATCCGCTGGCGATGATCTCGCCGCCGTCGCGCAATTTCATGAACACCACGTTCGTCAACCTCAAGAGCCTGCGGGCGCCGACGCACGAGCCGGCCTGCGAGCTGCATCCGGACGAGGCCGCGGCGCGAGGGCTCGTCGATGGGCAGCGGGTGCGGATGTTCAATGATCGCGGCGCCTGCTTGCTCAAGCTGAATGTGACGCCGCGCGCCCGTCCGGGCGTCGTCGTCGCGTGGGGCGTGTGGTGGCACAAGCTCGCGCAGGGCGAGCGCAACGTCAATGCGCTGACCAGCCAGGCGCTGACCGACATGGGGCGCGCGCCGACGTTCTACGACTGCCTGGTGGAGATCGAAGCGGCTTCGTCCGAAATGACCTCGACCGACGAATCTTCGGCCGAGGCGCCTTCGGCCGGAGCACCTTCGGCCGGAGCACCTTCGGCCGGGGCGCCTTCGGCCGGAGCTCGACCGACCAGGGCTGGACCGACCGGGGCGTCCCGGTCGAGGCATCCTCCGCCGGCCTGATCGCTTCGTGCGTCGTATCGCGGTTCTCGCCGTGTCCTTCGTCGCGTTCGGGTTGGCGCTGACCGGATGCGCGTCATTGCCCTGGGACTTGGGTTACTACTGGCAGTCCGTACGCGGCCACTGGTCCGTGATACACGCCGCGCAGCCGGTGGAGCGTCTACTCGATGATCCGGCGCTGGATCCGACGCTGCGCGAACGGCTGGAACTCGCGCGGCGAATCCGGCGCTTCGCGTCCGAAGCCCTGGGCTTGCCCGACAACGGCAGCTTCACGCGCTATGCGGACCTCGCGCGGCCGTTCGTCGTCTGGAACGTGGTCGCGGCGCCGCGCTATTCATTGGAATTGCAGCGTTGGTGCTTTCCGGTGGCTGGCTGCATCACTTATCGCGGCTACTACGACAAGGCCGAGGCGGAGGCGTTCGCGCGGACGCTGGAGGCGCAGGGGCTCGACGTGCTGGTTGCCGGCGTGCCTGCGTATTCGACGCTGGGGTGGTTCGACGATCCGTTGCTCAATACCTTCATCGGTTATTCGGAGCCCGAGCTGGCGCGGCTCGTCTTCCATGAACTGGCGCACCAGGTCGTCTATGTCAGCGGGGATTCGATGTTCAACGAATCGTTCGCGACTGCGGTCGAGCAGATCGGCGTGAGCCGTTGGCTCGCGAGCCGCGGCGATCCGTCGTTGGTCGACGCGTATCGGCAGTTCGAGCAGCGTCGGCAGGCGTTCGTCGCGTTGCTGGCGCAGGCGCGTGATCGCCTGATGCACGGCTACACGTCGGCCGGTGACGATGCGCAGCGGCAACGCATCAAGGACGATGTGTTTGCTGCGTTGCAACGCGACTATCAGTCGCTGAAGGCCACGTGGGGAGGATGGGCGGGGTATGACCGCTGGTTCGGCCAGAAGCTGGGGAACGCTCACCTCGGCTCGGTGGCCACTTATACCGCGCTCGTGCCCGGGTTTCTGGCGCTGGCCGAGCGGGAGCCGGATTTGCCGGCGTTCTACGAGCACGTCAGGGAAATCGCCAAGCTGGACAAGGTTCGGCGCGATCAGCGCCTTGCGCCATAATGCCTGGGCAGGGGTCGCGACGGACGCCGCGTGTTGGTGCGAATGTCCGTCACGGATCAGGCGCCGTGGCGAGGCGCGGCGGAGGATCGGCGGTAGTGACGGTCGATCCCGTTTTCGAGGGTAAAGGCAAGGCATGGAACGTATTTGGCTGAAGAATTACCCGGCCGGCGTGCCGGCCGATATCGATGTCGGCCAGTACGGTTCGCTGGTGCAGCTGATCGACGAGGCCTTCCAGAGCCATGCGCAGCGGCCGGCCTATGTCAGCATGGGGCGCGAGATCACGTTCGCGCAGGTGGACGACCTGTCACGGCGCTTCGCGGCATGGCTGCAGTCCAAGGGCTTGAACAAGGGCGATCGCGTCGCGCTGATGATGCCCAACGTGCTCCAGTATCCGGTCGCGCTGGCCGGCGTGCTGCGCGCGGGCCTCGTCGTCGTCAACGTCAATCCGCTGTACACGCCGCGCGAACTCGAGCATCAACTCAAGGACAGCGGCGCGACGGCCATCGTGATCCTCGAGAATTTCGCGTCGACGTTGCAGCAGGTGGTGTCGCGGACGTCCGTCAAGCACGTGGTCGTCACGGCGATGGGCGATCTGCTGGGCACGCTCAAGGGCGGGCTGGTCAATTTCGTCGTGCGCAACGTCAAGAAGATGGTGCCCGACTACACGCTGCCGGGCGCGTACAAGTTCAATACCGTGCTGGCCGAGTGCGCGAGCACGGCGCTGCGCTCGCCGGCGCTCGAGCATGGCGATCTGGCGTTCCTGCAATACACGGGCGGCACGACGGGCGTGGCCAAGGGCGCGATGCTGACGCACGGCAACCTGATCGCCAACGTCCTGCAGTCCGAGGCCTGGATGCAGCCGGGGCTCAATCGTCCTGGCAAGCCGCCGTTGGAGGGGCAGCCGATCACCGTATGCGCGTTGCCGCTGTATCACATCTTCGCGCTGATGGTCTGCTGTCTGCTCGGCATGCGCACCGGCGGGCTCAACATCCTGATCGCCAATCCGCGCGACTTGCCGGCGCTGGTCAAGGAGATCGCGCCCTACCGTTTCAATACCTTTCCGGCCGTCAATACGCTGTACAACGCCTTGGCCAATTTTCCGGAGTTCGCCAAGCTGGATTTCTCGGGACTGCGGATCTCGAGCGGCGGCGGCATGGCCGTGCAGCAAAGCGTTGCGCAGAAATGGCTGGCCTTGACCGGATGCCCGATCTGCGAGGGCTACGGGCTGTCCGAGACGTCGCCGTCGGTGACGAGCAATCCCACCGATACCGATGCCTACAGCGGGACGATCGGCTTGCCGCTGCCATCCACCGAGGTCCTGATCCTTGACGACGAGGGGCAGCCTGTGCCGATCGGCTCGTCCGGTGAGATCGCGATCCGCGGCCCGCAGGTGATGAGCGGGTATTGGCAGCGGCCCGATGAAACGGCCAAGGTCATGACGGCCGAGGGTTTCTTCAAGAGCGGCGATATCGGGATCATGGATGCGCGCGGCTATACGAAGATCATCGACCGCAAGAAGGACATGATCCTGGTGTCCGGATTCAACGTTTATCCGAACGAGGTCGAGGATGTCGTCGCCAGCCATCCCGGCGTGCTCGAGTGCGCCGCGGTGGGAGTTCCCGACGAACATTCGGGCGAGGTGGTCAAGCTGTTCGTGGTCAGGAAGGATCCGTCGTTGACCGAGAAGGAACTGGCCGCGTACTGCGCCCAGAACCTGACCGGCTACAAAAAGCCTCGCTACATCGAATTTCGCGATGAACTGCCCAAGAGCACGGTCGGCAAGATTCTGCGTCGCGAGCTACGGGACCAGGATCAGGCCGGCCAGAAACAGTCCGTCTGATCCTGTTCACCGGCTCGCTTTCGCGCGGCCGGGCTGCCTCTGAACAAAAAAACGCCGGCGAATGCCGGCGTTTTCGATTCCAACCGGGAGGCTGGCCGAAGCCAGCCTGCCTGGATTAGAACTGGTGACGGATACCCAGCGCGATCGCTTGGGGTTTGCCGTCAGCCACGGTCGCGTAGCTGTTAGCCGAGTTGCGGATCATCAGCGCAGCGCCGTCCTTGTTCCACACCTTGGCGTAGGTCGCGTACAGCGTCGTGCGCTTGGACAGCGGATACGTGTAGCCGACGCCCAGCGTGTTGGCTTTCGGCGTACCGGCGCCGATGTCCGTGTAGCGAACGTGGTGAGCCTGGATCAGGAACTCGCCAGCGCCAGCACGCACGCCCAGACCGAGGTTGGCCATTTTGACCTTGTCGGTGACTGCGCCGGCGTTATCCGGATCGCTGATCGCGAAGCCGGCCACGACACGGCCGAAGCCGAACTTGTAACCGCCGCCCAGACCGTACTGCTTGATCTTGGTCGTCGGGGCACCCGCTGCCGTGTTGGCATAGCCGCCACGGTAGTAGATGTTGGCGTGCGCGGCACCGCCCGTGTACATCAGGGCGATTTCGCCGTTGTTGTCACGTTTCTTCGGCGAATCGTAGTACTCGGTGCCCGACACGGCGCCCTTGCCGTAGGCCGTGCGGATCTGCAGGCCGCCCCAGTTCGGCGAGTTCCAGAAGATCGCGTTGCTGTAGCGGATCGAGACCAGACCGGCCACGTTCCAGGCCAGCGTCGAGCCGTTCATGCCGTAGCCGAACAGGTCGTTGGCGATGTTCGCATAGAACGCCGGGGTGTATTCACGGCCCAGGAAAACCTGGCCGAAACCACCTTGCAGGCCGACGAACGAGCGGCGGCCGAAGCTCAGCGCGTTCGCGGTGTCACCCACGCCTTCGTCCACGCCCCAGTGCGCTTCAGCGTTGAAGAACGCCGACAGACCGCCACCGAGGTCTTCCGTGCCGCGCACGCCCCAGCGGCTCGTGCTCATGATGCCCGAGTCGACACGCATGGCGCCCGTGGTGCCCGGTGCGTCCGGCTTCACGTAACCCACGCCCGCGTCGGCAATGCCGTACATCGTCACGTTCGTTTGCGCTTGAGCCGCCATCGGCAGAGCAGCCGCCACAGCTACGGCGAGAAGCGATTTCTTCATTGATAAATCTCCTAGGTTTCTGGATCAATCGGCAGCCTCCACGCCGCCGAAACTCCCCGAGCAAGCTGAAGCGAGCCAATCCCGGTTAAGTTCATCGGTATTGTGACCAAAAACCCCCGGTGGGCAAACATTAGCGGCCCAACCAGGCCCCGAATTGAGCGATATCGTTGTGCGCTTGCAACAGTTTGCCGAAGGGATAATCCGGCTGAGCCGATGAGCGTCGTCATCGAACCGCTGAACGGTCGCCCACACATCGAAAGGATCTGATATGAGACGTCTGACCGCCGCGGATCACCGGCTCGCGCTGGCGGGGCGCGCGATGGCTGCCGTCCTGTCCGCGCCGGCGCCGACCCGGCCGGTGCCGCGGCCTTCGGGCTCCGAGCCGGCGCTGGCCGCCGAATTGTCCGACGCCGAACGGAAGCTGTCGGGCGCGCTGATGCGCGTCAACCACGTCGGCGAGGTCTGCGCCCAGGCGCTGTACGAAGGGCAGGCGATGACGACTCGCGATCCGTCGCTGCGGGCCGATTTCCTGCACGCGGCGCAGGAGGAGGGGGATCATCTGTACTGGACGCGCGAGCGCCTGCGCGAATTGAACGATCGGCCCTCCTGGCTGAACCCGTTGTGGTACGGCGGATCGCTGCTGATCGGCATGGTCGCCGGCCGCGCCGGCGATTCACTGAGCCTGGGGTTCATGGCCGAGACCGAGCGTCAGGTCTCCGCGCATCTGGACAGCCATCTGGAACGGCTGCCGGCGGGCGACCAGGCATCGCGCGCCATCGTCAGGACGATGCGGGAAGACGAGGCGCGTCATGCCGATCACGCGATCGACCGTGGGGGCGTGGCGCTGCCGCCGGTCGTCCGGTCGATGATGAGGATGGCATCGAAGGTGATGACCCGGACCGCGCATCGGTTCTGAAAATAGAACACGATCGGGCGTGTCGGCAGTCGGCAGTCGGCAGTCGGCAGTCAGCAGTCGGCAGTCGGCAGTCGGCAGTCGGCAGTCGGCAGTCGGCGTGCTGCGGCACGGGGCGCGGCGGGCGCCGACGGAGCTGTCAGGCGGCCGGCGCCGGATCCTCGATGATCTCCCAGTCATGCGACATCTCGGCGGTCTTGCCGATCATGATCGAGGCCGAGCAGTATTTTTCGTGCGACAGCTTGATCGCGCGCTCGACCAGGTTCGGCTTGAGGGCCCGTCCCTTGACCGCGAAGTGGAAATGGATGCGCGTGAACACCTTCGGATCGGCGGGCGCGCGCTCGGACGTCAGCGTCACCTCGCAGCCGGTGATCGCCTGGCCGCTCTTGCGCAGGATCAGGACGACGTCGTAGGCGGTGCAGCCGCCGGTGCCGAGCAGCACCATTTCCATCGGCCGCGGGCCGAGGTTGCGTCCGCCGCCCTCCGGGGCGCCGTCCATGACGATGGCGTGGCCGCTGCCGGTTTCGGCAACGAAGCTCATGCCGGGCTCGCCCGTGCCCGCGGCACCGATCCACTTGACTGTGCATTGCATGTCGTTGCTCATCGTGACGTTCGCTGAAAGAGTGAGGATTGGCGGGCGATGCTACACAAATCGCGGGGGCGCTGCCGGAGCGCGGAGAGAGGGCGAACCGTTCTTGCGGTGCACAATCGATCCCGCTAGAATTCAAGTATCGATCGCCCGCTTGGGTGATCCACCGTTGTCTCCTCCACCCTTCATTGGTGGATTGCGCCCGGGCCCTGTCGTCCGGGTTTTTTTTATTCCCGCGCCAGGTCCCTTTGACTTCACCGCCAGACGGTGGGTATAATCGAAGGCTTTCCGCGATACGCGCTTTGGCTGGTTGCCTTGGGTGCGGTGAGTGCGGACCAAGGCTTCTAGGTGACCCTCGCGGGGGTCGAAGACTGGATCGGACATGAAGACATTTAGCGCCAAACCGGCTGAAGTTCAGCGTAGCTGGTACGTCGTCGACGGCAATGACAAGGTGCTCGGCCGCCTGGCAGCCGAGATCGCGTTGCGGCTGCGCGGTAAGCACAAGCCCGAGTACACCCCGCACGTGGACACCGGCGATTTCATCGTCGTCGTCAATGCAGGCAAGATTCGCGTGACGGGCAACAAATCGCTGGACAAGAAATATTACCGGCATAGCGGCTACCCCGGCGGTATCACCGAGACCGATTTCGGCAAGATGCAGGCCCGGTTCCCGGGCCGCGCGCTGGAAAAAGCGGTCAAGGGCATGCTGCCCAAGGGGCCGCTGGGCTACGCGATGATCAAGAAACTGAAGGTCTACGGCGAAGCCACGCACCCGCACGCTGCGCAGCAGCCGGCACCGCTCGACATCTGAGCGTCGTGGCCGCTCGTTCCGCCGGCGGCGGGGCGCAGAGGCGACGCACGTTTCCACTGAAACCGATAGCTAGAGAGTCTGAAACATGATCGGCGAGTACAACTACGGCACCGGCCGTCGTAAGACCTCGATCGCCCGCGTCTTCCTGAAGCGTGGCACCGGCAAGATCGTCGTCAACGGCAAGCCCGTCGACACGTACTTTGCACGCGAAACCGGCCGCATGGTCGTGCGCCAGCCGTTGGCGCTGACGAACAATGCCGAGTCCTTCGACATCATGGTCAATGTGTCGGGTGGCGGCGAATCGGGCCAGGCCGGCGCTGTGCGTCATGGCATCACGCGGGCGTTGATCGACTACGACGAGACGCTCAAACCGCAACTGTCGAACGCAGGGCTGGTCACGCGCGATGCACGTGAAGTCGAGCGTAAGAAGGTCGGTTTCCACAAGGCGCGTCGCCGCAAGCAGTTCTCCAAGCGCTGATCGCCGGGGCGCGGTTCGCGCTTGGGGTCGCCGAAGCCGTCTTGTTCAGGCAAGACGGCTTTTTGTGTTGAGACGTTTCGCGCGGAACGAGCTAGTGGTACGGCACGATCAAGACCGTATGCCGCGCAGGGTTATCGAGCCCCGATACAATCGGGACATCAGGAGATCACAACATGAATGCAATCGCAGAAATGCCGGCGCCGCTGATCTTTACCGACAGTGCTGCAAATAAGGTTCGGCAGTTGATCGAGGATGAAGGCAACGATGCGTTGAAACTGCGCGTGTTCGTCCAAGGGGGCGGGTGCTCGGGTTTCCAGTACGGTTTCACGTTCGACGAGGAAACCAACGAGGACGATACTGTCATGCAGAAGGACGGTGTGACGCTGCTGATCGATGCGATGAGCTACCAGTATCTGGTGGGCGCGGAGATCGACTACAAGGAAGACCTCGAAGGCGCTCAGTTCGTCATCAAGAACCCGAACGCCTCGTCGACCTGCGGCTGCGGTTCGTCGTTCACGGCCTGACCCCGGCTACGGGGTTGTGGGCAGGCTGTTGCCTGCCGAAGTAAAACGCTCGAAGAACGAGGCTGGCCCGATCAGCGGAGGCCGGCCTTCATCAGGGAGCGTGAATCGCACCCAGAACGACCGGTCGCGACGCGCCTGTCACCGTTGGCAGGTTGCCGGGGCGCCGATGCAGGCGCTGCCTTGCCAGCCATACGAAGGCCAATGCCTCGACGGTTTGCGGATCGATGCCGATCGCGTCGGTCGAAGCGATCGGCACCGGCGCCAGATGCTGGGCCAGGCGCGCCATCAAGTGCGCGTTTCGGGCGCCTCCTCCACAGACGAAGATGTCGTCCACGATGCCGATGCGGAGGTCGCCGCCGAGCGGATCGGCTGTCGCACTTCCAACCGTGTTGACGGCCGCATCGCCGGCCGCTTCGCTGATCGCACGGCTGATCGACGTCGCGGTCAGCTCGCAGAGCGTCGCCTGGATGACCGAGGCAGGCAGTTCTTTCGGATGCCGGCGGAGCTGTCCGTCGAGCCACTCCATGTCGAACAGGTCGCGGCCCGTGCTCTTCGGAGCGGGGAGCGCGAAATAGGGCTCGGACAGCATCTGCCGGAGCAAGGCCGGGTCGGCGGCGGCGCTCGCCGCCCAGGTGCCGCCGGCGTCGTAGCGGGTGCCGCGGTGCCGTTCGGTCCATCCGTCCATCAGCACGTTGCCGGGGCCGGTATCGAAGCCTATTGCGTGAGTGCCGGGCGTCAAGCGCGTGACGTTCGCGATGCCGCCGATGTTGACGATGATGCGTCGGCGCTCGGCAGCGCGGAAGACGGCATCGTGGAATCCGGGGGCCAGTGGAGCGCCCTGGCCGCCGGCGGCGATGTCGGCGCTGCGCAGGTCGTTGACGACCGTGATCCCGGTCCGGACCGCCAGGCGGGCGCCATCCAGCAACTGCACGGTGAACCCCAGCTCCGGCCGGTGGCGGACCGTCTGGCCGTGCGCGCCGATCGCCGCGATGTCGCTCGGTGCCAGTGCTTCGTGTCCGGGAAGGGTGCGGGCGTGCTGCAGCAGCGCATTCACCGTCCGGGCGTACAGGTCGGTCAGTTCGCGGGTCGCGATGCCGGAACGCACGATTTCGTCAGGGCCGCTGACCTGGAGCGCGAGCAGTGCCCCCCGCAATGCATCGTCGATATCGAGGGATGCAGTGGCGATCGTGGTCAGGCCCTGCGGCGCCGAGCGGGCCAGCACCGCATCGACGCCGTCGAGGCTGGTGCCGGACATCATGCCGATGTAGAGAGCCGGCGCGTCGGGATCGGTATGGAGGTCGGGCATCGGCGGCGCGGCGTGAAGACGAGTGGCGGGCCGCCGTGATCGTGGTGCTTGGCGAGCGGCGCGCTTATTGGAAGCGGGCGACCCGCAGATCGCTGAATTGCTGGAGTTCTGCCTTCAGCGTGGCCGAAACCTGATTGAAGCGGGCGCGGTCGGCCGGTTCCAGCGGGGGCTGCGAGGCCGGCAGCGCGACCGTCAGCGGGTCGGTCTGCTCGTCGTCGATGCGGAATTCGTAGTGCAGGTGCGGGCCGGTCGCCCAGCCGGTCGAGCCGACGAAGCCGATGATGTCGCCTTGCGTGACCCGGGTGCCTTCCTTGATGTCGCCGGCGAAGCCGCTCAGATGCGCATACAGCGTCGTGATCTTGGCGACGTGGCGGATGATGACGACGTTGCCGTAGCCGCGCTGCTGGCCCGCGAACTCGACGACCCCGTCGCCGGCGCTGCGCACGCGCGTACCGGTCGGCGCCGCGAAGTCGACACCCTTGTGCGCTCGCCAGTCGCGCATGATCGGATGCAGGCGCGCTTCGGTGAAGCCGGACATCACCCGGGAGGTTTCCAGCGGGTTGCGCAGGAACGAGTTGCGCAGCGGACGTCCGTCGAAGTCGTAGTAGTCGCCGCGCGTCGCCGTGCCGCGCCCTTGACCGGCCTTGATCGGCTTGGCCTTCGGCTCGAACCAGATCGCTTCGTGCCGCACGCCGCCGGTCACGAGCTCGGCCGCGAGCAGGCGGCCGGCCACCGGCGTGTCGAAGCTGCCCGCTTCGCGCAGGGTTTCGTAGACGACGCGCACCGTGTCGCCCTTCTGCAGGTCCTTGCCAACGTCGAGCGACGCGCTGAAGACGTCGTTCAACTGCGCGGCGATCGCATCCGGGACGCCGCCGGCGGCGGTCGCGGCGTTCAGCGTCGTGCGGATCTCGACGAAGCGGCTGGCCAGGTCGCGCTCGAGCGGGACTTCTTCCTCGACGGCGACGAACTGGTCGTCACGGCGTTCGACGAGGACGCGGCGACCCGACTGCGTCGGGCGGGCGCTGCCTTCCTCGAGGCCGCTGACGCGGTACGAAAAGCGGTGGATCCGCCCCTGGCCATCGAGTTCGGCCAGAACCGTGCGGCCCGGTTTCATCTGCAGGATGCCGCGGGCGGTCGCGTTGCCGGCGACGAATCGCTGGAAGTCCACGTCGAGCGCGCCCAGGCGGCTGAGCAGCGACGCGAGCGAATCGCCGCGCCGAATGCGTTCGGACTGGATGAATCGGTCGACCGCGTCGGCCGCGACCATCGGAATGTCGAGCGTGTCGCGAACGGTTTGCGTGGGAGGGGGCAGATCGGCGGCGCTGTTGGGGGCGACGGCAACGGCCGTCACGGCACCGAGAGCGAAGATGGCAGACACCACCGCCGGGACGGGTTTGATCCAGGTTCGAGTCATCGGGCTGGCTGGCCGCTTGGTTCTACGCGCAATCGAGTTGCGCTGAGTCGTCGGAGGCAACGATCGAGGCGGCTACAATTCCGATTCCCTCGCTCGGCAGGCTAGCCCGGATTTTATCGGAAAGGCTTTCTGCGTCAACCATTTGCGATAAACGAAGTGATTTCCGGCATGACTGGTAACAATTCTGCTCCGCTGTCCGCGCAGGCCGCATTCGACCCTGCCGTTGCCGATTCGGCACCGATGTCCGCGCCTTTGTCCGATTCGGTTTGCCATGCACTGGACGTGTCGCTGCGCGGTTGCGACGAACTGCTGGTGCGGTCCGAATGGCAAGCCAAGCTCGTTCGCAGCGAAAGCACGGGCGTGCCTTTGCGGATCAAGCTGGGGTTGGATCCGACCGCGCCCGACCTGCACCTGGGCCACACGGTCGTGTTGAACAAGATGCGGCAGCTACAGGACCTGGGGCACACGGTGATCTTCCTGATCGGCGACTTCACGTCGATGATCGGCGATCCGTCCGGCCGCAACGCGACGCGACCGCCGCTGACCCGCGAGCAGATCGAAGAGAACGCCAGGACGTATTTCGCGCAGGCCAGCCTGGTGCTGGATGCCGGCCGTACCGAGATCCGCTACAACTCCGAGTGGAGCGATCCGTTGGGCGCGCGGGGGATGATCCAGCTCGCTTCCCGGTACACGGTCGCGCGGATGCTCGAGCGCGAGGACTTCACCAAGCGGTACCGCGCGGGCGTTCCCATTTCCGTGCACGAGTTCCTGTATCCGCTGATGCAGGGCTATGACTCGGTGGCGTTGAAATCGGACATCGAGCTGGGGGGCACCGACCAGAAGTTCAACCTGCTGGTCGGACGCGAGCTGCAGCGCGAGTACGGGCAGGAGCCGCAATGCATCCTGACGATGCCGTTGCTCGAGGGGCTGGACGGCGTCGAGAAGATGTCCAAGTCCAAGGGCAACTATGTCGGGATCACCGAGTCGCCGACCCAGATGTTCGGCAAGCTGATGTCGATCTCGGATACGCTGATGTGGCGGTATTTCGAACTGCTGTCCAGCCAGTCGATGGCGGCGATCGGCCAGTTGAAGGCCGAATGCGATGGGGGCCGCAACCCCAGGGACGCCAAGGTGATGCTGGCCAAGGAGATGGTCGCGCGCTTTCATTCGGCCGCCGACGCGGACCGGGCGCTGGCGGAGTTCGAGGCGCGGTTCAAGCAGGGAGCGCTGCCCGACGACATGCCGGAGACGACGCTGGCCGGCGCCCCGATCGGTATCGGCGCGTTGCTCAAGCAGGCCGGGCTGGTGCCGTCGACGACCGAGGCGATGCGCAACCTCGAGCAGGGCGGCGTGCGGATCGACGGCAAGCGGATCGAGGACAAGGGGCTGAAGCTGCCGGCCGGCACGTATGTCGTGCAGGTCGGCAAGCGCCGCTTTGCCAAAGTGACGATCGTCGCCGGATGATCGCGCTGCTGCAGCGCGTCAGCGAGGCGCGGGTGGTCGTCGACGGGCGCGTGGTCGGCGCGATCGCCGCCGGATTGCTGGTGCTGGTGTGCGCCGAGCGCGAGGACGACGAGACTCGCGCGGACGCGCTGCTCGCGAAGCTGCTCGGGTTTCGCGTGTTCGCCGAGGATCCGGCCGTCGATCCGCGTGGGCGGATGAACCGGTCGTTGCTCGATGTCGGCGGCGGGCTGCTGCTGGTGCCGCAGTTCACGCTGGCCGCCGATACGCGCAGCGGCACGAGGCCGAGTTTCACGCCGGCGGCGGCGCCGGAACTGGGGCGCCGGCTTTTCGATCACTTCGTCGCGCAGGCGGCGCGGCAGGTGCCGGTCGTGCAGGCTGGCGTGTTCGGCGCCGACATGAAGGTCCATCTGGTCAACGACGGACCGGTGACGTTCTGGCTGCAGACCTGAATCACGACACGACAGACAGGAGCGCGAATCGTGGCGGCGACCGAGTTGATCCTGATCCGGCATGGTGTGACGGCGTGGAACCAGGAGGGACGATTCCAGGGATGCCTGGACATCGGGCTGGCCGACGAGGGCCATGACCAGGCACGGCTGACGGGCGAGCGGCTGGCATCGACGCCGTTGGCGGCCGTGTACTCGAGCGATCTGTCGCGCGCGATGCAGACGGCCGCGCCGATCGCGCGCACGCAATCGCTTGAGGTGGTGGCCGATCCGGGGTTCCGGGAGCGGCACTATGGCGCCTTCCAGGGGTTCACCGGTGCGCAGATCAGCGAACGCGATCCGCAGTCCTGGCAGCGCTGGCGGGCGCGCGAGCCCGATTTCGTGCTGCCGGGCGGCGGCGAGTCGCTGCGACAGTTCTACGAGCGGGTCCGCGACGCACTGCATCGCGTGGCCGGGTGTCATGCCGGGCAGTCCGTCGCGATCGTCACGCACGGTGGCGTGCTTGATTGCGTGTATCGTTTGGGCACCGGTATGGCGCTGTCGGCGCCGCGTCAGCACGACCTGCTGAATGCCAGCCTGAACCGGGTCGGCTGGGACGGTGTGCGGTTCGTCGTACGGGATTGGGCGGACGTCGCCCATCTGCCGCGGTCGATCGACGATCGCTGAGGATCGATGACCGCTGGACGATGCGGCTCGGCCCGGTCGATGCACGGCCGGAGCGACAGGCCAAGGAGACGGGATCCGGAGTTCGATGCGCGATCCGGCGGATCGCGGTGTCACCAGGAGCGCGGGAAACCATGGATGCGATGGCGATCGAGCGCCAGCAGAGGGCGCGCGACCTGTTCTTCGAGCGCGGCGCGAGCCTGATCGAATTGGCGCCCCAAGGCGTCGATCCGGCCGTGCTGCGCGGCTGGCAGCGCTGCCGCGATGCCGGGCTCGAGCCGGAACGACCGGTCGTGTTCCGATCGGTGCAGCAAAGCCGTGTGAGGGCCGGGCGCGAGAGCAGTCACGTCCTGCGCGAGGTCGCGGAATGCGAGTTGGTGCAGCTCGGGCGCGCACTCGCGTCCTCCGGAGCGGCCGTCGTGCTGACCGATCCGCATTTGATGATCCTGGACGTGCTCGGTCGCGGCGACCGGATGAGCCGCGAGATGCGCAGCCTGGCCCGCGAAGGCGTCGATTTGTCGGAGCGCGCGGTCGGCAGTTCCGCGCTGTCGGTGGCCGCGCACGAGAGGTCGCCGTCGATCGTGCTGAACAACGGCCATTTCTTCGCGGCCAATTCGGTGTTCGCGTGCGCGGCGGCGCCGCTGCTGTCGCCCACCGGTGCGTTGATGGGCATCCTCGACGTGACGACCTGCCGGGCCGCGCTGCCGGCCGAGGCGCCATTCCTGGTGTCGGCGGCGGCCAAGGCGATCGAGAACGCGATGTTCTGGCTCGAGCCGGCGCATCTGGTGATCCGGTTCCATCCGCGCGAGGATTTCGTCGACACCGCGTTGGGCGCCATCATCGCCTGCACGGTCGATGGCGAAATCGTCGGGGCCAACCAGGTCGCGTTGTCGTTGCTCGGCCTGCACTGGCCGCTGGAAGGTGCGAGGTTCGAGCGCAGCTTCCGGCAGAAGATCGGCGACCTGCTGGGGCCGGCGGGCCGGCTCGATCACTTCGCGCTCGACCTGACCACGCATGCGGGGGCCGCCGTGTTCGCGCGCGTGCACTGGTCGGAACGTCCGGCCAGGCGCGGTGTGATCGCGCCCGAGCGGGTGACCGGCGTCGACGATCCGCCGGCGCGACGGACATCGGTCGACCCGCAACGGGAGGCGTCGGCATCGGTGACGCCGGTACCGCCGACGGTGCCCGAGTCGGAACCACCGACGCCGGC
>JAKPAM010000137.1 GCA_029779435.1 Pseudomonadota bacterium
CGCGCATGCCAGTCATTGAATCGAAACTGAATCTCCGCGATGCGGCGACCGTCGCGTCGACCGCGGCCATGCAGGCGCTGGTCGACGATCTGCGCGCCAGGCACGCGGCCGCTGCGCTCGGCGGTGGTGAGGGCCCGCGCGCCAAACACACCGCGCGCGGCAAGCTGCTGCCACGCGACCGCGTCAAGCAGCTGCTCGATCCGGGTTCACCATTCCTCGAGTTCTCCGCGCTCGCGGCGTATGAGATGTACAGCAACGAGTCGCCGGGCGCAGGCATCATCACGGGCATCGGCCGCGTGAGCGGGCGCGAATGCGTGATCGTCGCCAACGACGCGACCGTCAAGGGCGGCACCTACTACCCGATGACCGTCAAGAAGCACCTGCGCGCACAGGAAATCGCCGCGCAGAATCGCCTACCGTGCATCTATCTGGTCGATTCGGGCGGCGCCAACCTGCCCAATCAGGACGAGGTGTTCCCCGATCGCGAGCACTTCGGCCGCATCTTTTACAACCAGGCGACGATGAGTGCCGACGGCATCGCGCAGATTGCCGTCGTGATGGGGTCGTGCACCGCCGGCGGTGCCTATGTGCCCGCGATGAGCGATGAGTCGATCATCGTCAAGAATCAGGGCACCATCTTTCTGGCCGGCCCGCCACTGGTCAAGGCCGCGACCGGCGAGGTCGTGAGCGCCGAGGATCTGGGCGGCGGCGATGTGCACACACGGCTGTCGGGCGTCGCCGATCAACTGGCGCAGAACGACCCGCACGCGCTGGGCATGGCGCGTCAGGTCGTCGGGCACCTCAACACGGTCAAGCCGGCGCAACTCGCGATGAGTGAGAGCGTCGAGCCCCTGTACGATCCGCATGAACTCTACGGCGTGATCCCGACCGACACGCGCAAGCCGTTCGATGTGCGCGAAGTCATCGCGCGCATCGTCGATGGCAGCGAGTTCGACGAGTTCAAGCCGCGCTACGGCACGACGCTGGTGACCGGCTTTGCGCGCATCTACGGCATGCCGGTCGGCATCGTCGCCAACAACGGCGTGCTGTTCTCGGAGTCGGCGCTCAAGGGCGCGCACTTCATCGAGCTGTGCTGCCAGCGCAAGATCCCGCTCGTCTTCCTGCAGAACATCACGGGCTTCATGGTTGGCCGCAAGTACGAGAACGAGGGCATCGCGCGCAACGGCGCCAAGATGGTCACGGCGGTCGCCTGCGCCAGGGTACCCAAGTTCACGGTGATCATCGGCGGCAGCTTCGGCGCCGGCAACTACGGCATGTGCGGCCGCGCCTATTCGCCACGCTTCCTGTGGATGTGGCCCAACGCGCGCATCAGCGTGATGGGCGGCGAGCAGGCAGCTAGCGTGCTGTCGACCGTGCGCCGCGACAACATCGAGGCCAAGGGGGGCGCGTGGTCCAAGGACGAGGAAGATGCGTTCAAGGCACCGATCCGCGAAAAGTACGAGCGCGAAGGCCATCCGTACTACGCGACGGCACGTCTGTGGGACGACGGCATCATCGATCCGGCGGACACGCGGCGGGTGCTGGGTCTTGGGCTGTCAGCGAGTCTGAATGCGCCGATTGAGGACACACGGTTTGGCGTGTTCAGGATGTAGCAGATGAAAACACTGAAAATTGAGCGCGATGCGCGTGGCGTGGCGATGGTGGCGTTCAACCGCCCCGAAGTGCACAACGCCTTTGACGAGACCATGATCCGTGAGGTGATCGAGGCCTTTCGCGATCTGGGTGAAGATGAATCGGTGCGCGTGATCATCATCGCCGCCGAGGGCAAGAGCTTCTGCGCTGGTGCCGATCTCAACTGGATGAAACGTGCGTCCGAGTACGACGAGGACCAGAACCGCGAGGACGCGGGCGAGCTCGCGCTGATGCTCAACGCGATCTATGCCTGCCCCAAGCCTGTGATCGCGCGCGTGCAAGGCAATGCGTTTGGCGGCGGTGTCGGCGTCGTGGCAGCGGCCGACATCGCGATCGGCGTGTCTGACGTGCAGTTCGCATTGTCCGAGGTCAAGCTGGGCATCATCCCGGCTGTGATCAGCCCGTACGTGATCGAGGCCATGGGCGCTCGCTATGCCCATCGCTACTTCATCACGGCCGAGCGCTTCTCGGGATCGGAGGCCTACCGCATCGGCCTGCTGCATGACCTGGCACCGTCAATCGACGCGATGGACGAGATGATTGCCGGTCTCTGCACCGTGCTGCTCGGCAACGGCCCCAAAGCCATCGAGGCTGCCAAGAACCTGATCCAGGCCGTCGCACAGAAGCCGATCGACGACGAGCTCATGGAAGACACCATCGAGCGCATCGCCCAGATCCGCTCGACGCCCGAAGCGAAGGAAGGCATTGGCGCTTTCCTTGCGAAGCGGCGGCCGGACTGGGTGAAGGAATAGCTTATGTTCGCCAAAATTCTCATCGCCAATCGTGGGGAGATTGCTGTTCGCGTCGCCCGTACCGCGCGCCGCATGGGCATCCAGACCGTCGCGGTGTTCTCCGAAGCCGATCGTGATGCGATGCATGTTGCCGCGTGCGACGAGGCGTATTGCATCGGTGGCGCTGCGCCGAAAGAGTCCTACCTGCGCGGTGACAAGGTGCTCGAGATCGCCAAGCTCACGGGCGCGCAGGCGATCCATCCCGGCTACGGCTTCCTGTCCGAGAACGAATCGTTCGCGCGTCAGTGCGCCGACGCCGGCATCGTGTTCATCGGACCGCCGCCTGCTGCGATCGAGGCGATGGGGCTCAAGGCCGAATCGAAGCGCCTGATGGAGAAGGCCGGCGTGCCGCTGGTGCCGGGCTATCACGGCAGCGACCAGAGCGAGGCCTTGCTCGCGTCCGAAGCAAAGCGCATCGGCTTTCCGGTGCTGATCAAGGCCAGCGCTGGCGGCGGTGGCAAGGGCATGAAGGTGGCCGAGAGCGAGGCCGACTTTGCGGCGGCGCTGGCATCGGCCAAGCGCGAGGCGAAGAACTCGTTCGGCGACGACAATGTGTTGATCGAACGCTATCTGCAGCGCCCGCGCCACATCGAGATCCAGGTGTTCGCCGACGAGCTCGGTCACTGCGTCTACCTGTTCGAGCGCGATTGTTCGCTGCAGCGCCGCCACCAGAAGGTCGTCGAAGAAGCGCCCGCGCCCGGCATGACCGAGGCGCGTCGCCGCCAGATGGGCGAAGCCGCCTGCGCCGCGGCACACGCCGTAGGCTACGTCGGCGCGGGCACCGTCGAGTTCATCGCCGAGCATGACTTTGCGACCTCGGGCCGCTTCTACTTCATGGAGATGAACACGCGGCTGCAGGTCGAGCACCCGGTCACCGAGATGATCACCGGGCTCGACCTCGTCGAGTGGCAGTTGCGCGTCGCTTCGGGCGAACGCCTGCCCAAGCTGCAGGACGAGCTGCGCATCGACGGCCATGCCTTCGAGGCGCGCGTCTACGCCGAGAATCCGCGCAACCAGTTCCTGCCCGCGATCGGCCCGATCGATCTGCTGCGCGCGCCCGCGACCAACGCCGACGTGCGCATCGACACCGGCGTGCGCGAGGGCGATGCGATCACGCCACACTACGACCCGATGATCGCCAAGCTGATCGTGCATGGCGACAATCGCGAGCAGGCGCTGCAACGCCTGGCGCTGGCGCTCGACGACTATGCCGTCGTCGGCTTCACCAACAACGTGGAGTTCCTGCAGCGCGTTGCGCGGCACCCCGCGTTCGCGGCCAGGGAGATCGATACCGGTTTCATCGCGCGTCACGCCGACGCGCTGCTGCCGCCGCTACCGGTGCCGAGCGACGCGGCACTCGCGGCCTGCGCGCTGGTCGAGGCCGCCGCCGCGCGTGCGGTGGCGCAGGACGCCGCGCGTCGCGCCGGCAAAGCTTCGTCGCCGTGGGCGCTGGCCGATGCGTTCTGGCCAAACCAGCCCGATTGCGGCATCGACTTCGACTACGCACAGGGCGAGCAGCGCCTGGCCGTCAGCGTGATCGCGGACGGCGACGGCTATCGCATCCGCATCGCCGGCCGCGAACTGCGCGCCCGCGCCGACATCGATGGCGAGCGCATCACCCTCACGCTGGGCGACGCGCAGCGCGGCGCGCGCGTGCTGCGCTCGGGCGGGCACCGGGTCGTGCTGCTCGCAGGCGAGCGGTTTGAGTTTGACGCCGTCGACCGCTACGCGCCGCCCGAGTCCGAGGACGGTCATGGCGGCCATCTCGTTGCCCCGATGCCGGGATCAGTGGTCAGCGTGCTGGTCAAGGTCGGCGACACGGTCAAGAAGGGCCAGCCGCTGATCATCATGGAGGCGATGAAGATGGAGCACACCATCGTGGCACCATTCGACGGTGCCGTCGAGGCGATCTACTTCGCGGCGAAGGAACAGGTCAAGGAAGGCGCCGAACTGGTCGCGCTGGCCGAGGCGAAGGCCACCGCCTAGCGCGGCGCGCTGCGCAGCTTGTGCAGCAGCCGGTCCGCGCGCTCGGGCCGGAACTGCGCCAGCCACGCGATGCGGCCGAGCAGTTGCGACCGCTGCGCGTCGTCCGGCGGCGCATTTACATGGCGGTGCACGGCCGCCTTCAATGCGTCGTAGTCCTGACGGCACAGGTTCATCGTCTGGTTGACCACGATGCCCGTCACGCGCTGCCGGTTCGACTGCGGCATCACCAGCGTCTTGCGTTCGTTGAGCAGCCAGCCCTCGGTCGCGACGATGGTCCGTACCTGATCGACGAAGCGCAGGCTGTTGCAGTCGCTGGCATCCGTCGAAAACGTCAGGTCATCCGCGTAGCGCGAATAGCGCATGTCCCAGGCCGCCGCCAGCCCTGACAGGCGGCGGTCGAGCCGATACGCGATCCAGTTGGCGAGCGCCGGCGAGGTCGGCGCGCCCTGCGGCAGATGCGGCACGCACAGCGTCTGCTGCCAGTCGCGCACGTGTCCGACGATGCGGGTCTGCGACGCAAACGCATCGTGCCGGCGCAACGCCGCGCGCAGCGCACCCGCGCGCTGCACCGATGTGCACAACGCCGTTAGTGCGGTGGCAACGCGCGGCGGCATGCCCAGGCGCAGGAACGCGCTGTGCACGCGCCCGGCGGTGATGGACGTGAAGAAGTCCGCGATGTCGAGGCGCAGCACGAGGCGTCGCCCGCTGTGCAACGCCGCATGCGTCAGCGCCGAGCGACCGCGCACGAAGCCGTGAGCGGCCGGATGCAGATCGGCGGTCGCCAGCACCTCGCGCAGCACGCGTCGCTGCAAGACGCGCAGGGCATCCTGCGGTTGCTCGATCACGCGCAGGCCACCACTCTGCTTGCGCATCACGAGCAGCCGGAACGCGTGCGGCGTGCGGCTGGTGCGCAGTGCGGCGTCGAGTTCGTCTTCCGATATCTCGATCCGTCGCGCGAGGTCAGCAAGCGGCTGCAGGCCGGACTCGACCCGCGGCGGGTCAGACCCGGCCGTCGCCGCAACCGGCCAGATGCGCGGCAGATCCGCCTGCAGGCGTGCACGGCGTGCCTGCAGCCCGGCGACCCAGTCGGCGTGCTCGCCGCGCTCCTTCTCATCGGCCGCATGCGCCAGCGTCGCCGTGATGTCTTCGATCGCTGCAGTCAGCAGGACAGACTGAGTGACCAGACGCTCGAACGCGGGCAGCTTGCGGATACGTGCCGCGAGTTGCGCTGCGCTCCAGTGCGGCCACGCCAGTTCGGCGTGCAAGGCCAAATCGCGTCGCGCGGCACCAAGCAGCGCCGAGCACCCCACGAATCGCGCCGACGCGCGAGCGGTCAGGGCGCGCGCCGTGAGGGAACGGCCCGCCGTGTGTTCGGCCAGCATGAAAGCGGCCAGCGCGTCGGCGATGGCGTCGACTTCGGGGGGCGGAGTGGTCTCGGAGGGCACGGTCGCTGGCAATCAGGGTGTCGGGTGACCGTGCGTACGCCACGCAGTTCGCAGCTTCTCACGTGATGCGCGCGAGCGCATCCGGCGAGTGCCAACGCATAAACCAGCCAGACGATCACCCGGGGCAACCCCGGGCGCCGGGAACCTGCCGAAGCACGCTTCCGGTCACAACTGGCGTACGCCACGGTCACGCCAATCATAGTGCGGCAATGGCCCGCGCGCGACCGTGACCGCGTCACGCACGGCAAAATAGCGGCATGAAGATCCTAGTCCAATCCACCGGCCTCGACATCGTGCCCGGCATCATCGCCGAGCTGCGTAAGCATCAACCCGACTGGCAGTATGTCGCCTGGCCGTCCGACGAGCCCTGCGACTACGTCGTGGGCTGGAAGCCGCCGGCCGAGCTGTTCGCGCGGCAACCCAAGCTGAAAGCCGTGATCAATTACGGCGCCGGCGTCGACGCCATCCTGGCGATGGGTGCGGTGCCCGCGCATCTGCCGATCGTGCGCCTCGAAGACGCCGGCATGGCGCAACAGATGGCCGAATACGCGATCTACGGCGTGATCCACCACCAGCGCCACATGCAGATCTACCTCGCGCAGCAGCGCGACAAGCACTGGCAGCAGCACGAAGACCGCGGCAATGTGCGGCGGCCCACCGTCGGCGTGCTGGGCCTCGGCGAGATGGGCGGCACCGTCGCGACGCGGCTCGCGGCGTTTGGCTATACGGTGCAGGGCTGGTCGCGATCGCAGCGCCAGATCGATGGCGTCAAGACCTTCGCGGGTAGCGACCGGCTCGCGGCCTTCCTGGCCGGCACCGATGTGCTGGTGTCGATGCTGCCGCTGACCAAATCGACGCGCGGCCTGATCAACGCACAGACGCTTGCGCAGCTGCCGCGCGGTGCGTTCCTGGTCAACGCGGGCCGCGGCGGCCATCTGGTCGATGCCGACGTGCTGGCGGCGCTCGACAGTGGCCAGCTCGGCGGCGCCCTGCTCGACGTCTTTCACGAGGAGCCGCTGCCGAAGGATCACGCGTATTGGTCGCACCCGAAGGTCATCGTGACGCCGCACATCGCCGCGACCACGCCGATCAAGGACGCCTGCGCCCAGATCGTCGCCAAGATCGGCACCATGGAGCGCGGCGAGCTTGTGTCGGGCATCGTCGATCCCAAAGTGGGTTATTGATCAGCGAAGCGAGGTCAGCATGAAGTACCCGAGCCGCGTCAGCATCGTCGAAGTCGGCGCCCGCGACGGCCTGCAGAACGAAAAGCAGGAGGTCACGGCTGCGGTCAAGATCGAGCTGGTCAATCGCCTCAGCGCGGCGGGCTTCCGCAACGTCGAGGCCGGGTCCTTCGTGTCGCCCAAGTGGGTGCCGCAGATGGCGACCTCGGCCGACGTGATGGCCGGCATCGAGCGCAAGCCCGGCGTCATCTATTCGGTGCTGACGCCCAACCTCAAGGGCTTCGAAGGCGCGCTCGCGGCCCGTGCCGACGAGGTGGTGATCTTTGGCGCCGCATCCGAGGCGTTCTCGCAGAAGAACATCAACTGCTCGATCGCCGAAAGCATCGAGCGCTTCCGTCCGGTCGCCGAAGCCGCCAAGGCGAACGGCATGCGCGTGCGCGCCGCCGTGTCGTGCGCGCTCGGCTGCCCCTATCAGGGCGAGGTGCCCATCGAGTCGGTCGTCGATTGCGTCAAGCGCTTCGCCGATCTCGGCTGCGACGACATCGGCATCGCCGACACCATCGGCGTCGGCACGCCGGCACGCACCTCGGCGGTATTCGAGGCGGCGGCCAGGGCCTATCCGCTGGCGCAGATCTCCGGGCATTTCCACGACACCTACGGCCAGGCCTGCGCCAACGTGCTTGCCTGCCTCGAGCTGGGCGTGTCTACGTTCGACACCTCGGTCGCCGGCCTCGGCGGCTGCCCGTACGCCAAGGGCGCGACCGGCAATGTCGCGACCGAGGACGTGCTGTACATGCTGCACGGCATGGGCATCGAGACCGGCATCGACCTCGATCTCGTCTGCGAGGCGGGCCAGTTCATCTCGCAGGCGCTGGGCCGCGCGCCGCACTCGCGCGTGAACCGGGCGCTGGCGGCGAAGCGGGCCGGGTAGTGGCCTGGCGCCCGCAGCGCATGCCGGCCTTTATCCTCCCTTCGTCGTCCCGCTTCCATTCTGCGTCGGGACGACGAATCAAAATTGGTTCGCCAGCTAACCATGTGGATCGACAGCCACTGCCACCTTGACGCCCCCGACTTCGACGCTGATCGC